>NZ_JAFLMX010000215.1:0-30111 GCF_017849675.1 Alteromonas sp. AO-Serp | reverse complement strand
TTGAAGAAACGGCATCATTGAGATGCCGTTTTTTTTACCTAAATTTTACGCGTATATTTGAGGTTAGGTTGATATGCTCATTGTGTTGAAGTAAACACGATTGACCTATGACCCAATTTAAACACGGTTTCTATACACTCTTTATTATGGCTGTGGCTATTTTAGGGTGTTTAGCACTTAGTAACTGGTTACTGCCGCTTGGCGGTATTCTGCTCATTCTACAGCTCGCGTGTGCCATTGTGGCGTTAACGACCTCAAGGTTTTACGGCTTGCTTGCAGGGGTAGCCGGAGCACTGAGCTTTAATTATTTTTTCACCGAGCCTTTGCACTCATTTCAAATTGCAGAAGTTGAAGACAGCATAAATTTTGTCGTTTTCATCATTGTAGCCATCCTCATTAGCGAGCTTGCTGTCTACGTCAATTCTCAACAACATGCACTACAGGTTGTTAAAACACAATCTAGTGTCCTTCGATCTGTGTCCCACGATTTGCGTACGCCGCTCTCTACCATTATCGGTTCTGTTGAAACCTATATGACATATCAAGACAAGCTTGATGACATTGAGAGACAGGCACTGTTAAAAGGGGTTCACGATGAAGGTAAACGCCTTTATGTTTACGTTGAGAACCTGCTTCAAGCCACACGAATTGAGCATAACGCGTTAGCGCTAAATTTAACCCATGTAAACCTGACTGCCTTTTTAGCTAACCTTGAAAGTCGTATTAACAGTGGTCGACTAAAAGTGATCAACAACAGTGACAGTCGCGGTATAACTGTGTCTGAATCACTGTTTGAACAAGCTTTATTTAACGTAATTGATAATGCCCTTAAATTCAGCGATGACAGTGTATTGCTGATGGTTAGCCACTCTGATGGAGAGTTTAAGTTTCAAATAGCCGATAAAGGCGAAGGGATCAGCGATGAACAGCTACAAGCGCCAATACAGCTTTTTCAAACCAGTCGTCGCAGCGATAGTGGAAAAGGCGGCATTGGCTTAGGACTAAGCGTAGCAGCAGGCATAGTTCACGCCCATAGTGGTGCTATCAAGCTGTCGAATACCACACCAGGCCTTCTCGTCAGTATTACAATTCCAAAAAGGGATTAGCGCAATGAGCCACACCATTCTACTTGTTGAAGATGATGCGAATATTCGTCAGATGCTGAGCATTGCGCTAGGTGCAGAAGGCTACCTTTGTGTTGAAGCTGCTTCGGTTCGAGAAGCTTTGTCATTGTTTAATCAGCACCGTCCTGACCTTGTCATACTCGATTTAGGGTTACCTGATGGTGAGGGGAGTGAAGTACTTAAACGCATAAGAGAATCTAGTCGCCTGCCAGTGCTCGTGTTGTCTGCAAGAGATCAGGAGTTAGACAAAGTCGACCTGTTGTCCCGGGGTGCCAATGACTATGTCAGCAAGCCTTTTGGGATCAGAGAGCTTGTCACCCGGGTGAAAGTACTGCTTAGAGACTTCAATCCTGTGGTTGAGCCCACAACGCCCACACGACAGATTGGCAAGATAGCATTGGATATTACCGAGCGACGGCTGCTCGTTGAAGGCGAAGTTATCGCGCTCGCCCCAAAAGAAGTTCAGCTTCTTGACGAGCTTACAAAACAGCCTGGGGCGTTTGTTAGTCAGCAAGAATTGTTAAGAAGAATATGGGGTCTGCATCACAGTGAAGATACCCACTACATCCGCGTTCTTGTAAGACAGCTAAGAAAGAAGATAGATCCGTTCGAGAAAGATTTAATAGAGACAATGCCTAAACAAGGCTACCGAATAGCGGTTGATAAACCGGAGGCTAATTAATGTCGCACTTTAGTGTAATTGGGCTTGGCAAGTTTGGCTTAACGGCCAGTTTAGAGTTAATTCATATGGGACACACCGTTACAGGAATTGACCAAAGTGAAAAGCTGGTTGAACAGTATGCAGGTGAGTTTACACAGTGCGTTGTGTGTGATGCCAGTGATGAGCGTGCACTCAAGGAATTAAACTTGTGTCAGAGCGAAGCCGTGCTTGTTGCTATTGGCGAGGATATGCAAGCTAGCTTACTGTGTACGTTGGCACTAAAAAACTTGGGCGTAGCCAATATTTGGGTGAAAGCTAATAGCTCTGCTCACCACGCTATTTTATCCAAGCTGGGTGTGTCGAAAATTATTCATCCTGAAGAAGAGATGGGAGCAAGGGTGGCGCAAGCGCTTAACTACCCAATGGTGAATGACTACTTGGGTATAGGGCACGGCGTTTATATCGTTGATGTCATTTTGTCTGATCACTTTTCTTCACAGCGCTTAAAAGACGTGCTGTCCGTCGGTAAGGGGCAAGTCTCTTGTTTGTTAGTTAAGCGAGGTCACCAGCTACATCATAATCCATCGTTAGACTTTGAAGTTACTTCGAAAGATACCGTTATCCTCTGCGGCCATAGAGAGAACCTTGTTAAAATAGCGCCTAGGCTAGCACAATGAACAGATGGGATCCTAGCTACAGACCGATAGAGCGCTCGCCTAAAGGTATTAATAAAATTCAGGTAGGGCCGCCTCTTATTCTCTCTCTAAGCTTTGTGGCGGTGATTTTCTTAGGCACCGTTATCCTAAAATTACCAATGATGACTCATGAGCCCATCTCGTGGATCCAAAGCCTATTTACTTCCACATCGGCGGTGACAGTAACGGGTCTTGTGGTAGTCGATACCGGATCTGTTTTTACAACTGCTGGACAAGCGGTGATTGCGGTTTTAATTCAGCTGGGGGGCCTAGGGCTGATGACGTTTGCCATCGTCACGCTCATTGCCTTAGGAAGTAAAATCAGTTTCTTGCAGCAATCGGCAGTGAAGGAGGCGTTTAATCAAACAGATTTATCAACGCTTGTGTCTACAGCAAAGTCGGTACTGATTTTTGCCTTCTTCGTTGAGTTAGTGGGTTTTTGTATTCTGTCGGCCTACTGGATGCAGGAAAAAGGAGTAAGTGAAGCGTTATTTCACGCGTTTTTTTACACCATCTCTGCGTTCAACAACGCAGGATTTGCACTTAGTGGGGATAGTCTTTCCGCCTATGTGGGAGACCCGATTATCAACATCACTATTTCTGCATTATTTATTATTGGTGGTCTCGGGTTTTCCGTTTGGATAGAGCTTCATAAAAAGCGCAGATGGCAACGCATCTCTGTGTATGCCAAGACAATGATATTGGGTACGCTAATTGTCAATGTAACCGCCTTTTTGCTTATCTTTGTTATTGAAAGTGATAATCCTGCAACCTTGGCGAACCTCGATACTCAAAGCGCATTATGGGCATCTTGGTTTCAAGCCGTTACTCCAAGAACAGCCGGCTTTAATACGCTGGATATAGCATCGTTAGAAGATCCAACAACAGCACTAATGTTGTTGCTAATGTTTATCGGCGGGGGCTCAATGAGTACCGCAAGCGGTATAAAACTGATGACTTTCATCGTTTTGATCATTGCCGCATACAACTATATTCAGCGGGGAGCTGCACCACGACTCTTTGGCAGAACAATTTCAAATGACACTATCAGCAAAGCGCTAGCGCTTACGATGATTTCCATAGGTATTACGTGGATAGCTATTTTTCTTTTATTAATGTCAGAAAAAGCTGACTTTTTGGATATCGTGTTCGAAGCGGTTTCTGCTCTTGGGACCGTGGGTCTTTCCAGAGGGTTAACTGGCGAACTGTCAAACAGTGGTGAGTGGATCATTATCTTACTGATGTACGCGGGTAGATTAGGGCCTTTGACATTGGCTTATTTTATTGCCAGCCCTCGAATAAGCCGCATTAAATACCCAGAAGCTAAACTAGCAATTGGTTAACCTGCAAAAATAGCGGCTCGTTCATCTTCACTTAAAATACCGACGAAGATGGTTTCTCTTCTTAAGTTGGCTGTACGCTCGTCGTCAGCCAAAAGAAGCGCCTTAAATACGTCTGGTTGATGGCGAGCCTCAATTATTCCTTTCCAAAGAAGGTAGCTTCCATAGCGCATCATTTTGTTGTGATAACGGGTTTCTAATGTTTTTTCGACTTCTTCGAATAGCTCTGGTTGCAACATCAGTTTGTCGGCAATGGCATTATGTATTTTTTTGATACGTTCGTTTACGTCACTTTGACGTTGCTTTCTGGGTCTTGCTAACATAAATCTTAGTGTGGTTAGAGTTTACTCATTTTGCCATTAGGGGACGCTGAGTCCCCGTGTGATTGCTAGTCGTCATTTAATAGCGGTTCTACAACAGACTCTAAGCCGTTTAGCTTAATTTCATACATTAAAGCGAGCTGTTCACCAAGCTTGTTTTCTGGAAAGCCTTGCTTGTGAAACCAGACCAAATAGGGTTCAGGTAAATGAAATAGGCGTCTTCCAGCGTATTTGCCAAAGGGCATCACTTGGTTAATAGCGGCTTTAATAAGCGTTGGGTCCATTTACTGATTACCTTTTGTCTTGGGATTTTCGTTGAGGTCTTCATCTTCACGTTGTTGTGCTTGCCATAGTGCTGCGTATTCACCACCTTGCTCAAGCAAATAAGTGTGTGTCCCTTCCTCTACAATGGTACCGTTTTTAAGTACAAGGATCTTGTCGGCATCAACAATTGTGGACAGTCTATGGGCGATGACTAAGCTGGTGTGTCCTTTAGCAGCGTCGCGAAGGGCCGCTAATATCGCACGTTCTGACGTGCTGTCTAACGAGCTGGTGGCTTCATCAAAAATCATGATTGGCGCGCCTTTAAGTAAGGCCCTTGCGATAGAAACGCGCTGCTTTTCGCCACCAGAAAGTTTTAGGCCTCGCTCACCTACCGTTGTGTCTAGCTTTTCAGGTAGGCTTTCTACAAATGCTTCAAGATGCGCGAGTTTGATAACTTGCTTAATGTCTTCATCGCTGGCGTCAGGGTTACCGTAGCGAATATTCTCTAGCAAGGTAGTGTTAAACAGCACCGTATCCTGAGGGACAATGCCGATATGTGAACGCAGACTTTGTTGCGTAACCGATGCGATGTCTTTTCCATTTATCGTGATGTCGCCCTGTTGAGGCTCATAAAACCGAAAGAGTAGTTTCATCAGCGTTGATTTTCCTGCGCCGCTTTCACCCACTACCGCTACTTTTGAGCCTGGCGGTACATCAAAGCTTAAGCCGTTAAGTATTTGTCGATTCTCAGTGTATGCAAAATGCACATTGTTAAATCGCAGTGCAGGGTTCGCACAGGTTAATTCTGTAGCGTCGTGGGCATCTTTTATGGCCGGCGTTTGGGCGAGAAGGTCAAACAACTTATCGATATTCGCAAGGCTCCCTCGAATTTCACGGTACACAAACCCCAAGAAATTTAAGGGCATAAAAATTTGCATGGTGAAGGCGTTTATCAATACAAAGTCACCTATGGTCATTTCGCCATTCATGACGCCAAAGGCGGCGTTTGCCATCATAGATGTCATGGCGATAGCGATAATGGCAGCTTGACCGCCATTCAATGCAAATAGCGACAAGCGGTTTTTTCTTCGTGCCTTTTCCCATGCAGCTAAATCCGTGTCGTAGCGATTGGCTTCAAAGGATTCGTTGTTAAAATATTTAACGGTTTCAAAATTTAGCAGGCTGTCTACCGCCCGGGAATTGGTGGTCGAGTCAGCTTCATTCATCTGAGTAACAAAGCGAGTGCGCCAATCCGTGGCTTTCATCGAAAAGCCAATGTAAGCCACCACGCTAACTACAATAATTAACGCGAAAGATACGCCAAACTGAAACAAGAGTAAGCCTACAACAAGAGTGATCTCTAACAGGGTAGGAACAATATTAAACACCATAAAACGCATGAGGAAGCTTACGCCGTTGGTACCGCGCTCTATATCTCGTGACAATCCGCCTGTGCGTCGATTTAAATGAAAGCCCAAGTCTAAGTTGTGCAAATGTTTAAAGACTTTTAGGCCAAGGCGGCGCATGGCACGCTCTGTAACCCGACCAAATAGCGTGTCTCGTACTTCGCCGAGCAAAACATTCAGTAAACGCAGTGTTCCGTAGGCAACGATAAGGCTGATAGGTACCGCTAATGCAAGCGTGGTTAGGTCGCCATTTAAGCTATCGACAGTGTATTTCAATACATAGGGTAGGCCGATACTGGCAAGTTTTGCTGCTACTAGGCACAGTAGAGCAAGAAATACACGGTGCTTGAACTCTAGGAGATAAGGCCAAAGCTGTGAGAGAACGTGCCATTTAACAGGTTCGTCGACATTGGTAGGAAAACGGTTTTTTCTCATTTTATAGTGTGCTTTATTATTGTGTTTACAGTGTTAGGAACGCGCTGATTCAAAAAATCGCTTTTCGTAAACGTTGTAATAGATATTGAGCTAACCTGCTCGTGTAGGGCGATTTTCGCTTTTTGAAGTACGTTTTGAAATAGGCTAGAGATTAAAATGGTCTTAATTATAGCGATGAATGTGTTTAATTTTGGTTTCACCGCGCGTACACTAGAGGTAGTTTAATTTAGTTACCTTGTTATTTACTCAATGTTTTACTGGCTTATGTTAGATTGAGAAAGCCGTGAATTGAATGACTAAGCAGCACAGGATTAAGGAGTTAGTTTGTTAGAAGATAGTTTCGGTAGACAGTTTCATTATTTACGTTTGTCAGTGACCGAAGCGTGCAACTTTCGTTGTCAGTACTGTTTGCCAGACGGATATGAAGGCCCGACGAGCGATCAGTTTATGACGCTAAACGAAATTGATACCTTGCTCAAAGCGTTCGCTAAGCTAGGTACGTCGAAAGTGCGCCTAACAGGCGGCGAACCAACGCTGCGAAGAGACTTTCTTGATATTTTACAGCTAACAAGTAATACGCCTGGTATCGAACGTGTAGCGATGACAACACATGGAGCGCGAATGGAAAAGTTTGCGCATCAGTGGAAAGAAGCAGGGTTACACCAAGTAAATGTAAGTATTGACAGTTTAGATCCCCGTCAGTTTGCCGCTATAACAGGACAAGACAAGCTTAAAGCTGTACTTCGAGGGTTAGACGCAGCGATTGATGCCGGCTTAGACGTGAAAGTGAACTCTGTCTTACTCAACGATTTTTCAGATAGCCGTCTTCATAGGTTTCTTGCTTGGCTAAAAGATATGCCAGTAACGCTCCGGTTTATAGAGCTAATGGAGACAGGCAACTTAAATCAGTTTTTCAATAAGCAACATCAAAGTGGTACGCCGCTAAAAAGTACGTTGTTAGACATGGGCTGGCAGCCTTTGTTGCGTAGAAAAGATGCGGGGCCAGCGCAAGAGTTTTACCACCCTGACTATGCCGGTAAAATTGGCTTAATCATGCCTTACAGCAAAGATTTTTGTAAAACTTGTAATCGACTACGTGTTTCTGCCCCAGGAAAGCTTCACCTATGCTTGTTTAGTGAAAATGGGATAGACATGAGACATCTTCTTGCCACTGGAAATGTGGATGAAGTGGTCGCTTTTTTACAAGATGTGCTGGGTCAAAAACACGAAACACACTATTTGCATGAAGGTAAAACAGGGGCAACCAAGCACCTTGCCATGCTGGGAGGCTAGTTAATTGGCTCTACGTTAAAGGAAAATGTAGGGCAAAATAAATACATCGAATAAGTTTGGTTTGTTGTAAAAATGAGCTATATTCAGCGGTGTAAGTATATTAAAAATAATAACGATAAAGGAAGTATATGCATATCAAGGACAGTGCGCGTCTCTCCTACCACTATATAACCGATAAAGACGCCGATTTTTTATGGGTGCTCGACCAAGACGAGCTCGTCATGAAGTATATCAATGGTGGTAAAAAATCCTCTAAAGAAGACATTCGCGATATTTTTGTTCCTCGCTTCCAAGCTTATTCCAACCCTGCTTTGGGGTGGGGGCTCTGGCGCGTGGAAACGCTAGTCGAAAAGGAAAGCATTGGTTGGATTTTAGTTCGTCCCTTTGGCTTTTTCACACAACACCCCGAAAGTGACAATATGGAACTAGGGTGGCGTTTTAAGCGCCATACGTGGGGGCAAGGCTATGCAACAGAAGCCGCACAAGCTGTGAAAGAAGCGCTGTATGATATAGGTGTTGAAAAATTCTCTGCTATTGCTAACCCGCAAAATAGTGCGTCTATCAATATTATGAAAAAGCTAGGAATGACGTTTAGTCACGAGCTCGAGTATAAAGACAAACTCTATCATGAGACAGTAGTCGTCTATTCTAATTAAGTATGCGGATTGGTATAAGAAGGGCGAGGGGAATGACTGACGTTATCATTCGCTCTTTAGAATGCTTTTCACGTTCTCGTAGCGAGAATACTGGTCTTCTGACAAAGCTGCCGACTCGAGTGTTTCTCTACATTTTTTGATGGCCGAAAGGGTGTCGGGAAGCATAGGCGCGTTAGCTTTTCGGGCCCTTACTATTGCTTGAAGGTAGTTAAGCGCAATAGAGGGATTTTTAGGCATGACGCGGAACGCTTGAGCAAATGTTGTGTAAGACTGCTCTAAATTACCCCGTTTATACTGTGCAACGGCGGTGTTGTTAAGTATTTTAGGGCTTAGCGTAATCGCTTCTTTTTCTTCTTTCTCTTGTTTTAAATAGGTGGCCATGAGGTTTAATTCATCGTTCTCCTCATCCTGCCTTGAGGAAATGGCGTCTAAAATCGCAAGGGACTCTTTCTTCATTCCTACTTCATGAAGGGCTTTGGCTCTATCAAGCAAGGCTTCTGTGGAGTGGTGTTGGGCATGATCAGTGTGAAAATCTGACAACAGCATTTGTGCTTTCACTGTGTCGTCTTTCAAATAATGAAGACGCGCGTCAATCACCGTCAGCTCATCGTTTAAGGCTGCTTTCGGGTGAGCCTTTTTCAACTGTCGCAAATACTCATTAGTTTGTTTAACTATGCTGTTTACGTGTTCGGGCTCAGATGTCATAGCAAAATCAACACCCGCTCTTGCGGCAGTTAAATAAATATCTGGCTTGTCATGGATAGAGTCTTTCGCGTAGCGGACCACCTTTTTAGCGCTGTTAAACTGACTTTCGTAATCATGGGTGATCCGCGCTAAATTTATCGCTAACTTATGTCTAGCAATGTTTTGAGGGGAGATATTGCACGCCAGCGATGTACACTCCAGCGCTTCGTCAAAAGCTAACTGCTTAATTTGCAGTTTGGCGAGTAAATCATAGGCCTCAAGCGCAGAGTCAGGTCGCATTGCTAACTGGATAACTTCTCTTTCGGCATCGTCCAATTCATTGAGCGCCAACAGACTCTTCGCGATCCCCATTTTAGCCCAGCTAAAATCTTGAACGTTAATTATCGATTCAAAGAAGGCTACGGCTTCTTGAAACCTTTCTGTGATAATCAACAAATCGCCTTTAATCTTCATCGCTAGCGGAAAGTGTTCGGCTTGCTCAGGCTGCAATAAGAAGAACTCAACCTCGGCCAGGGCTTTTTCGTAGTCCTTTTTATCCATGAATGAATAGATATTCTTTAGTGCTTTTTTCCTTGATAAAACTCTGGAAAGTCGCCTGTCTAACTCGTTAACCGAAAAAGGCTTAGCGATAAACTCATCCGGCTGTAACTCTATGATGGCGTGTACGACTTCTGCTGAGGTATCTGCACTGGTGAAGATGAATGCGCTTGTGAGGGGTAGTGATTGAGTTTCGTTTAGTTGCTCAAGTAAAAAATAACCGCCTTGTTCAGAGCGCAAATTATAAGAGCAGATAATGGCGTCATAATCATGTTCTTGCAGTGCCGAAAGGGCATGAGAGGGCCTATCAACATAGTTCATGTTCTTGAAACCTAACTGCTCAAGTGCGTAGTGCATATGGCTTTTCGCCAGCACCTGGTCTTCAGCAATTAACAACTTAGTATTTCTAGCTAAGTGTAGTTTCATCAATTAGTAGCCTCTGAAACATGAGAACCCTTATTTTTCTTACCATATCACGGTAAGTACACCTTAAGTATAGTTCTTTATGGAGACTATCGCATAATGGAAGCTGCTCGTAGCTGAATTTCAGTACTGGTTATTGATAATGATTGCTGGATTTGGTGTAGGAGTAGCCAAAATGCTTTAACGTGACAACGACTAAACATAGTTAGATTGTTGTGTTTCTAAAGATTGAGATATATTGAGAGGGATGGTGGACGCTACTGGGCTTGAACCAGTGACCCTCGCCTTGTAAGGGCGATGCTCTCCCAACTGAGCTAAGCGTCCATATTTCTTTAAAGCTTGCCTAAGCAAGTGGGGCGGTATTATAGAGTCGGTTCCGTTAGTGTCAACAATAAAATTAAAGAAAAATGACTGTGTGCCCGAATTTTAGACACTCTGGCTGCATCTTAACTAAATTGATGAAAAGAACAGCGTTTTTAATCGCATTCTGAATTCATTGATAAACAAAAACTGCAGCGTGGTTTTTTTCGAATCGGTTGGAATTGGACAGACACTTGCTTCTTACTAAGAGTTGAAACGGGAGCTTGGGTGGACAGACACTTGTTTTTTACTAGAAGTTGAAATGGAGGTTGGGTGTAATTGAAGTGGACAGTTACTTATTTACCACAAACATATAATTAAATTGGCTTCGCACAATGGACACACACTCATTTTTTAAAAGAAGAAGTGGCAAACAAGGACAAAGTGCAAGCGCAAAGTGGACACCCACTTATTTTTTCGTAGCTTAACGCTAGTAAAACTAACACAAATAAAAGTGGTGCTTACTTTATTCTTGAAGTATCAATTGAATTACCAAGTGGACAGTCACTTAAAAAACACGCAACGAAAAAACAAAGGAGAGAAGGAGAAAGGACAGACACTCACGTAAACCTGATAAAGTGCGTGCAGTATCTTTTTATTCAAAGTACCTGGTCTTTTCGGACACCCACTTACTTTTTTGAAGCTATTATCGGTTCTGTCACTCTCTGATCGTTGGACTTATCTGAGTGTGTGTCCACTTCAGCAAGAAATGAATTTTGAAAAAGTGGGCTTCAACAATAAGTGTCTGTCCACTTTATAACTCACTTTCTTCGTACCATCTAAACTACTTCAAGAGATTTCTTTTTCCTTCTATTCTTATCTTACTTTTGAAGTCGCGCTTACACTGGTAGAATGCGCTCAACTTTAGAAATACATTAACAATAGAGAGTGACCATGTCGGTTGTTACACGATTTGCACCCAGCCCAACAGGCTATCTTCACGTTGGCGGCGCACGAACTGCGCTTTATTCTTGGCTTCTTGCTAAAAGCAAAGGCGGCGAGTTTGTTCTTCGTATTGAAGATACAGATATCGAGCGTTCAACTGAAGAAGCAAAGCAGGCCATTCTAGACGGAATGCAATGGTTAGGTTTAACGTGGGATACGGGTCCAATCTATCAGACTGAGCGTTTCGATAGATATAAAGAACTTATTCAGCAGCTTTTGGATGAAGGTAAAGCGTATAAATGCTTTATGAGCTCTGAAGAGTTAGATGCGATTCGTGAAGCGCAAAAAGAACGTGGTGAGAAGCCTCGCTACCCAGGTACGTGGAGAGACAGAACGGATCATCCAGAAGGTCAGCCTTTTGTTATCCGCTTCAAAAACCCTTTAGAAGGTAAAGTGGTAATTAATGATCACGTGCGTGGAAAAATCGAGATTAGCAATACTGAGCTAGACGATCTTATTATTCAGCGCTCTGACGGTACCCCTACATATAACTTCTGTGTAGTTGTTGATGATTGGGATATGGGTATTACTCACGTAGTTCGTGGTGAAGACCATATTAATAACACGCCACGTCAAATCAATATTCTTGAAGCGCTTGGTGCACCTGTTCCAGAATATGCTCACGTTTCTATGATTTTAGGTGATGACGGCAAGAAGTTATCTAAGCGTCATGGCGCTGTAAGCGTGATGCAATATCGCGATGATGGTTTCCTACCGCAAGCTGTGCTTAATTACCTTGTTAGGTTGGGGTGGTCTCACGGCGATCAAGAAATTTTCTCAGTTGATGAAATGATTGAGAAATTCAGCTTAGATGCCATTGGGCAATCTGCATCGGCATTTAACACAGAAAAGCTAATCTGGTTGAATCAACACTACATTAAGACATTACCAGCAAGTGAAGTTGCGTCACACGCTAAATGGCACTTTGAAGAGTTGAATGTTGATTTAACGACAGGCCCAGCGCTTGAATCTATAATTGCTATTCAGGCCGATAGAGTAAAAACGCTAAAAGAGTTAGCTGAGATTTCTACGTACTTTTATCAAGACTATGAAGATTTTGATGCGAACGCAGCAAAAAAACACCTTCGCCCAGTCGCTCGCGGCCCATTAGAGCTTGCTAAAGATAAATTAATGGCAATTGAAGAGTGGAACCCGGAAAATATTCAGGCTGCTATAAATAGTACAGCCGAAGAATTGGAAGTAGGCATGGGGAAAGTAGGTATGCCGCTGCGTGTAGCTGTGACAGGTGGCGGTAATTCACCGTCATTAGATATCACGTTGAATCTTATCTCAAAAGAGAAAATTGGCGAGAGAATCGACAAAGCGCTTACTTTTATAGCAAACAGAGAAAATTCATAAAAAAAGCGTTGACATGACAGGGGGGGATGCCTAGAATGCGCCCCGCTGTCACGGAACAGTCACACAAAATGACTGGTACCATGATGGGGCCATAGCTCAGCTGGGAGAGCGCCTGCATGGCATGCAGGAGGTCGGCGGTTCGATCCCGCCTGGCTCCACCAAGTCACATTGAGACGTGGTTTGATATAGGCTGAAGTTGTTAACGCAGCTTCGGACTGAAAAATTCGAAAATTTAGTTTCGAAGAAAGAATTCAGTCCCCTTCGTCTAGAGGCCTAGGACACCGCCCTTTCACGGCGGTAACAGGGGTTCGAATCCCCTAGGGGACGCCATTTTATCGCGTCACAGTCGATTAAAACTGTGAAATAGGCTGGAGTTGATTATTCAACTTCTGACTGAAAGTTTAGGTAAGGAAAAGTCGCTCAGTTCGCTAGCTCACTTTGCCTTACTGAAAATCTCGAAAGCGGTGCTTTCGAAAGAAGATTTCAGTCCCCTTCGTCTAGAGGCCTAGGACACCGCCCTTTCACGGCGGTAACAGGGGTTCGAATCCCCTAGGGGACGCCATATCGAAAAAACCAGCCATTCGGCTGGTTTTTTTGTTTCTGGCTTAAAACTTTGTGGACAGATACTGCAATTAAATCTGTAAGCAAATAAATGCAAAGCCATCTTAAGAAAGCTTCAGTGGACAGACACTCTTCTTTCCCTCTTTAAACCATCTATCTAGACATACACCGATCATTTTCATCGGAATTTGCAATTCTTACAAAAGAGGCGTCAACACCTTCGCGCAAGTACTTTTCAGAGGTTCAATGCGTAAAGAACTCATGTCACAACCCTTTAAGAAACTTTTGTGTGATAGATACGTGAGCTTGTTGAACTGTTATGATCTAAAAAATACAAAAGAGGTGTTATATGCAGAATTATCCAATTGGAACTCCTGGTGAGCCGTGGGGCGAAAAAGAAAAAGCCCAATGGAAAGCACAGCAGACTGTGAAAAGAAGTTATCAGGAAGAAGTACTTAATAAACTCTTCAACATTATCCCTGAAGGCTTTGAGTTAAAGCAGTATGGCGCACTTCCTTACGATACAGCGCGTTACCCACTATATGTTGTCATTCCCAAGAGATTTGACGCTGAAAAGCCGTCTGCACTCGTTACAGGCGGTGTTCACGGCTACGAAACCAGTGGTGTGCAAGGAGCGCTTCAATTTATTGAAACAAGGTTGGCTCAGTACGCGGAGCAAGTAAATATAGTTGTGGTGCCATGTGTAAGTCCTTGGGGATACGAGTCGATAAATCGATGGAACCCAATGGCATTAGATCCGAATCGCTCGTTTTACAGTGATTCTCCTGCACCTGAGTCTGCTCAGCTTATGCAATTAGTATCTGATTTAGCGTTATCTCTTACGCTTCATATTGATTTGCACGAAACGACAGACACGGACAATAGTGAGTTTAGGCCAGCACTAGCTGCACGGGATGGGGTGAGCCATGATAACTGGAACATTCCAGATGGTTTCTATACGGTTGCTAATACTCCAAGCCCCCAAATAGAGTTTCAAAAAGCAGTTATTGAAGCTGTGAAAAAAGTAACGCATATCGCACCGGCCGATGAAAACGGAAAGATTATAGGTGCAGATGTGGTGAGTGAAGGTGTAATTTGCTATGACAAGAAGTCGTTGTACCTTTGTGGAGGTATGACAGATGCTAAGTACGTCACAACCACAGAAGTCTATCCCGATAGCGATAATGCGACACCCGAGAATTGCAATGATGCTCAGGTGGCCGCAATTTGCGCTGCACTCGATTATTTAAATTAGACGCTTGAACGTTTAGACGTCTAGATGTATATTTGAGCCTCTTTTTTAGGAGGCTCTTTGTGTTTACTTATTCTGCGGTTATTTACGACGGTAAAAAGCAAAATTTAGTGAGGTATGACTGTGGGACAGACACTGAGTTTTCCTCATATCTTGAATCGCGCTTTGGTTGTCATGTCTGTTTGTGGTCCAATAAAGAGCTATCAGAAACTACAATGGCAGCTATCGCAGCTTCGCGAGTACAGAGTAAAAAAGACGGTCTGGATAAAACAGAAGCTTTATGAACTTAATTTCCCCATGTGTAGCCTTGTGCAAATTAACCGAAGAAGACATTTGCATTGGGTGTAAACGTACGATTGAAGAAATCATTAATTGGCGGACATACACCGATAATCAAAAGAAGGCCGTATTCACTCGCCTTGAAAATTTAGAAAAGGAAGCCGCTACCCAGTTACAGCCTCGTAAATAGGCTAAGTGCGAACTTCTATCAAGAACTTTCTACGTATGGACAGACACACAAGCTTTTCTATTCGTATAGAATTAGAAGCCTGCATCACTCCCACATGAAGTAAAGTGTCTAGCGGACAGACACTTACTAAATTTAAATAGCTGCAATTTAAAACCACCTTAAATGCACCTTAAATAGACAGTCACAGAAGTTGAAAAACTAAGCATCAAAGCCTGGCTGATATAAGTGCTTTTTGCTAAACTCCCGCGCCAATTTTATGTTCTATTAATCTGAGACGTTTGCAATGAGAGTAATGCTTGCCCCTATGGAGGGCGTTGTCGACCACTTAATGAGAGATATGCTCACTCGCGTGGGTGGTTTCGATCAGTGTGTTACTGAATTTGTAAGAGTGGTCGATCAAAAATTACCAAAGAAAACGTTTTATAGACTTTGTCCTGAGCTTCATAATGGCGGCAAAACTCCGGCAGGTGTGCCTGTTCGAGTTCAATTATTAGGACAACATCCACAGTGGCTTGCAGAGAATGCACAAACAGCAATAGAGCTGGGCTCTCCTGGTGTTGACCTAAATTTTGGTTGCCCTGCCAAAACAGTTAATAAAAGTAAGGGTGGGGCGGTTTTGTTGAAAGAAACCCAAACCCTTTATGACATTGTGAAAACTGTAAGGGATGCTGTTCCTGCAGAAATCCCAGTTTCAGCCAAAATCAGACTAGGTTTTGAAGACAAATCTTTAGCTATCGAGAATGCTATAGCTATCACTGAAGCGGGCGCTTCTGAGCTCGTTGTTCATGCGCGGACCAAAACGGAGGGATATAAACCACCGGCTTATTGGGACTGGATAGCGAAGATCAAGCAATACACCGATATTCCACTTGTTGCAAATGGTGAAATTTGGAACGCTGAAGACGCTAAGCGATGTCAGAGCCAATCAGAGTGTACTAACCTTATGATTGGACGAGGTGCATTGGCAATGCCTAATTTGGCGCTGAGTATTAAAGAGGGTATAGCACCTATGCCATGGTCTGAACTGGCTGCTTTGCTGATTCAGTACTCTGGCTACGAAATTTTTGGTGATAAGGGCAAATATTACCCCAACCGAATTAAGCAATGGTGCGGCTATCTGAAAAGACAATACCCTGAAGCTGAAGTTCTGTTCAACGACATAAGGCGCCTAACGAAATCTCAGGACATTGTTGATGTGCTTGCACGCCAAGCCGATATTTAGCCAAGTACTTTTGCAATGGCGTTAGAGGTTCACGACAGATACCTTTGGGCATTTGCAACATTTGGACGACATGCTCTTTGGCAGCATTTGGCGAAATTCTCCATCATCTCGGGGCAACCGACAGGCCCAGTAAAAAGTGTTTCAAAATTACTAGTTACTAGCTGCCAGTTCTCTTTTGTCATTCCAAGCTTACTTAACAAGCGGTTAGGAAGCGTTGGGACTTTGCAGTTATCGTTATTACTTTCCGCATTCATCGTATCAGTGATAAGCTGCAAATAATCGGTAAATGCGAAGGGCAACGGCACTGTGTTCTTGTGGTGACTATCGCTAAAGGGCATCAAAAACTTAGGCGTTTTATTCGAGCGTTTGGCATTCAACCGATATTGGATACTAGTATGGTGAGAGTTGCTTAGCGTCGTCGCTATTTTTGCTCGAATGGGATTTAAATCGACGTAAGCCATTACACTGGCCAGTGCTTTCTCATCGAGTATAGCTTGTGACCTAAACCTTCTTTCCCAGAAATAGCCCTTACATTCATCTTCTTTGTTAGCTCTTCGAGCAATATATTCATTGAGCATACGCATAAACCAGCTGATGCTTTGAAGTCGCTCTCGATATAAAACAGATAATGATTTCAATTCAGCAAGTTCTTCTGACGTTACAGAATCAAAGTTTTCTAAATATCGCTGCACTACGGGCGGGCATTTATAAAACATCCTCCACCGAAGCAAGACCTCATCCATCGTCCAGCCTTCAGCTCTGCCTTTTGCTATATGTAATACCACATGAATGTGATTGTGCATAACAGCGTAGGCGCATAGGTCGATGGCAAAAGCTTGAGAAAGCTTATGAAGCCTGTCTTGAATCCACTTTCTTCTATGCTCATAGTTTATGCCAGTGCGGGCATCGCGACCACAAAGGTAAGATTGCCTCACGCAGCGAGAAATGCAGTGGTAATAAGGTGTAACATCAGTATTTATTTGCTTGTAACGAGGTAGAGGCATATCCGTATCCCATAGTTATTTATTGACATTATGAGATTTACGGCGTCAATTTTAAGTGGTCTTTGGGACAGTTTTAGGGACGGTTATTTTTCATGAGTGCTCTTTCGATCAAATCTCAGAACTGGCAATCGTGGACAGACACACGAATTTCATAACGGATAGACGTCAATCGTTAAGTCTATTTGACCCAAAAGAAAAAGGACAGACACCCTTATTCGCCGGGTTTCTGTCCTTTCTAATTTCCTTATTGCAAAGCCGCCTCTACTAGCAAGAGGACTAAGCAAAAGTACCAACGAGTGTCTGTCCCTAACAATTTAATTTAAAGGGCAAGTTAGACAAACACGTCAACCCTAGAACCCACACGCCCATCGTTAGCGCTTGAGGTCTGCTGTGTGCCCTGGGGCTGAGTTTCGCGACTTTCTTGCACATTACGGGGCTCAACCTGTTGAGTAGGTCGCTGTGGCGATTCTAAGACAGTGGAAACAGGAGACGAATTAACAGAAGAAACGTCCATAAACAAACCTCGCATTTAAAAAATCACTTAATAAGATTAGCACAATTATTGAGCGCTAAGAATTAAACTTCTTAAGTGTCTGTCCATAAAATTAGCGATCAAAGGCTGTGCCTCAGCATTTGGATGAATACCATCGTTTTGCATTAAGTCCTTATTTAGCGCTATTTCTTCAAGGAAAAATGGAATTTTTTGAACGTCCTGAGCTTCCGCGACTTTATTGAAGTTTTGAGTAAACATCTGCGTATAGCGTTTGCCATAATTAGAAGGAATTTGCATTTCTTGCAGAAACACTACGGCTTTACTCTCTTTCGCAACACTTACCAGTGAATCTAAATTATCCCTAATCTTACCGATATTATGGCCCTGAAGGCCGTCATTACCGCCCAGTTCAATCAATACATGGGTAGGGTTGTGTTGCTCTAATAAACGGGGAAATCGCGCTAAACCGCCGTCAGTAGTCTCTCCGCTTACCGCAGCATTTACAATATCAATCGGAATGTTGTCGTCTTGCCACATCTTTTGTAACAAACTGACCCAACCCTCATGTTGCTGTAATCCATAAGCCGCGGATAAACTGTCACCTAAGATAAGTAAAACCGCATTTTCGCTTGTGTCGCTCTGCTCGGCTTGATCTGATAGCGCTTGAAAGGGTATTAAAAGAATAAGTAAAAAAGCGTACAAATAACGAAATTTAACAAACACGAATTGATGACCTCTTATGATAAAAGCTAATGCTGTAACCAAAGTAGTGGATACGAGTGAAGGTTCACTGCAGATCCTTCGTCCTATTTCTTTTGAAGTCAAGTCTGGTGAGTCCATTGCCATTATTGGCGCGTCAGGCTCGGGTAAGTCAACCCTTTTGGGCTTGTTAGCTGGACTTGACCAAGTTACAGAAGGGGAAATTTTCTTAGATGGCGAAGCACTTCACAGCATGACTGAAGAAGATCGCGCGATTTTAAGAGGAAATAAAGTAGGCTTCATTTTTCAAAGCTTTATGTTAGTTCAAAGCTTAACAGCGTTAGAAAATGTGATGCTACCGGCAGAAATTGCAGGGCTTGATAACCCAAAGGCACTAGCTTTAGATATTCTAGAGCAAGTCGGATTGAAACATCGCGCACATCACTTTCCTAATCAGTTGTCGGGGGGCGAGCAACAGCGCGTTGCCATAGCGCGAGCATTTATTACCTCTCCCAAAATACTTTTCGCCGATGAGCCTACCGGCAACCTAGACGCCAAAAATAGTGAAAAAATCGAAGCGCTGTTGTTCGAGATGAATAGAGAAAAAGGCACAACTCTCGTACTCGTAACTCATGATAACGAGCTTGCGGAACATTGTGACAGGCAACTCACTATGAATGCTGGCGAATTAGTTGAAACAACTGGCGCGAACACAATGAATAAGAAAGAGGCGGTTTAGATGTCGACGTCTTTTAATTTAGCTTGGCGGCTTTTCAAGCATGAGGCTAGACGTGGTGAACTGACCATCATATTGCTGGCCATTGTGCTATCTGTGGCAGCCGTTTTGTCGCTGTCACTCTTCAGTGAGCGTTTACAGGGCGCACTAAAGGCTCGTTCTGCAGCATTCATTGCAGCAGATGCGCAACTTCGTTCAGATGACCCTATAAACGAGGAGTGGTTAGCTAGAGCCCAAGAAGAGGGCCTTGCGACGGCAAAGCAGGTGGCAACACGTTCAATGGTATTTAAAGGCGACGAGATGTCGCTTGTTGATTTACGAGCCGTGAATGACGCTTATCCACTGAAAGGGACAGTCAATATTACTGACCAGCCGTTCGGGGAAAAACGTGCTACCGCAGGGTTACCACAATCTGGCGAAGCATGGGTACAGTCTCGGCTTTTTCAGAGCTTGGGGCTTTCTATTGGCGATAGTATCGATATTGGCGACGGCACTTTTACCGTTACGCATGTATTGGTAGATATTCCCGATGCTGGTTTTAGCGTGTTTAATACTGACCCTATTGCGCTAATTAACTTAAACGACTTGGAAAAAACTGCGATAACCGGGCCAGGGAGTCGCGCTCGTTATGTGGGCTTTTTTGCCGGTGATGCGGGTGACATAGAAAACTTCAATACCTGGTTATTGCCCCAATTAAATGACGACTTACACTCGTGGCGTACAGTCGAAGATGACGAGTCAGCGATAGGGCGTTCTGTCGCAAGTGCTGAGCGCTATTTTCTGTTAGCGAGTTTGTTGGCAATAGTATTAGCGGCCGTTTCCATTGCCGTTGCTGCTCAGCGTTATGCTCAACGTCACTTTGATCCCGTAGCAATAATGAAGACCTTGGGGGCAACAAGCAGCACCATTCGAAAAGTCTATTTGTTCCAAATTTTATTTATCACTGGGCTTGGTATTTTTATTGGCCTCGTTATAGGTTTTATTGGTCAGCAAGTGGTGGTTTCACTTGTAGCGGACAGAGTGGATGTATCTCTTGACGTGTGGCATTGGCGGCCGCTTTTAATCGCCGTTGCTACAGGCGCTACGTGTGCATTGCTTTTTTCCTTATATCCGCTTTTGCAGCTTTTTTCAGTTCCCCCGCTTCGCGTATTAAGAAAGGACATATCGGCGAATTTACGTTCCAGAAGCATTCAGTTCGTGGCTTCCGGTGGCGCAATATTCTTACTGATGTGGATGTATAGTCGAGATTTAAAAATTAGCGCAATTCTTTTCGTTTCTGGCGCTGCACTGGTTCTTGGACTGCTTGGCGCTACGTACATCTTGATTGCTGTGGGACGCAAGTTGGGCAGTGGAAGGATGGGGGCGTGGCAGTTGGCATGGGCACGTATTAAGCGACGTGCAATGGACAACAGCGTGCAGCTTATTAGCTTTTCCGTCACCATTATGCTGCTTCTAGTGGTGCTAGTAATGCGCAACGATATGGTTTCGCAATGGCGCTCGCAACTGCCCGAAGGGACACCGAATTACTTCTTAATTAACATTACGCCGGATATTCAACCCGAGTTGGACAGACACTTCGCTGACAATGGCGTAAAAATTGAAGAGTTTTATCCTGTCATTCGAGGCCGATTTGTTTCGGTAAATGGAGAAGGGGTAAACACCGAGGTTTCTAAAGAAGATGAGCCGAATCGAGAAGGCCGAAGAGGTTTAGGCAGAGAAGCAAACCTAACTTGGAGCAACGCGCTTCAAAAAGAAAACGAGGTCATTGACGGGAACTGGCATGGCGATGAGGATAAACAATACAGCGAAGGATGGTTCCCGGTCTCCGTTGAAGAAGGCGTTGCAGAAAGGTTGAACATTAAAATGGGCGATCGGCTTACTTTTAATGTGGGCAGCGAGATTGTCGAAACGAAAGTAACCAGTATCCGTACGGTGAATTGGCAAACCATGCAGCCCAACTTCTTCTTCGTCATTCACCCCGAGGCGATGGCTGCATTTAGCCCAACTTATATTACTAGTTTTTACCTTCCTACCGAGAGAAAGGCTGAGTTAACCAACCTACTTAAGCCGTTTGCATCAATAACTATGTTCGACGTTGATGCTCGAATTAATCAGTTGCGAGAGATTGTGGATCAAGTGTCTGTTGCTGTTGAGTTTATTTTGGTACTGGTGTTGTTAGCGGGCAGTTTAGTATTAATTGCTCAAGTACAGGCGAGCATGGATGAACGCAGACAGGAAATAGCCATACTTCGAACGCTCGGTGCAAAGGGGGCGTTGATAAGAAAAAGTGTTATTTTTGAGTTTGTTATCATTGGTGTAGTAGCAGGCTTTATGGCAGCAATGGCCAATGAGTTGAGCCTTTATTTACTTCAAACCTCTGTATTCCAAATGGAAGCAAGCTTACACCCAGAATACTGGGCAATAGCGCCAAGCGTTGGCGCTGTCGTTGTAGGCATATTAGGTGCGTTTGGATGCTGGCGTTTGCTTACACTTAATACCAGTCAGATGCTGCGGAATATGGTTTAGGCATTCTCGCGTTAGTTTAAAATGCGCTTTAATACTAAACGGACAGACACTCGGTTAAGTGCCGTTTAGATTAAGGGCAGTGGACAGTTACTCAATTCAAATGAGTGTCTGTTCACTGTGCATTTCACAGCAAAGTTCACTAATTACTAAAGAATGGTTTTCGCGAAGAGTTTAAAAAGTACTCTGGTTTGAGAGTGGATAGAAGTTTTTGAGGTTTGTGACTAAGCAAAGTGCCTCGCGATAATGTTGTGCAATAAATGTGGACACACACTTGCTTAGCAATTCAAGTGACTGTCCACAAGGCACATAACGAATTTCAGTAATTCAACTATGCGCGATATATTTCTCTTAGCGCCTCGTCGATAGAAGGGAAGTCAAAACTGAAGCCGGCGGTAGTAAGCTTTTGAGGAATGACTCTTTGCCCCTCAAGTATCATCGTCGACGATTCGCCCATTGCTACTTTCATAACAAAGCCCGGGACATTGAACAGGCAAGGTCGGTTAAGTGATTTTGCGAGCGCTTTAGAGAACACCTTGTTCGTGACAGGCTCCGGTGCCGTTAAGTTAAATGCACCAGAACATGCACTATTCTCGATCAAGAAGGAGATAGCACGCACCATATCTTGTAAGTGGATCCAGGCCAAATACTGACTACCACTCCCAAGTGTACCTCCGGCCCCCAGTTTAAACGGTAGAGCCATTTTCCCTAACGCACCGCCTTTTTCGGCGAGAACTACACCAGTTCGAAGCGTTACGACACGTGTCTTAGTTTGATCTACACTTTGGGCAATAGTCTCCCATTTAGCGCACAGTTCATGGGTGAACTCGTTATGAGGAGGAGTTTCTTCAGTTACAAGCTTGTCTCCTTGATTGCCGTAGTAACCAATCGCGGAGCCCGATAAGAAAACAGGCGGAGGCGCATCACAACTATTTATTTTTGAGACTAGCTCAGAAGTGATGTCCCAGCGGCTATTGCAAATTATTTTCTTTTGAGTGTCTGTCCAGCGCTTATCGGCGATAGGCTCACCAGCTAAATTAATTACTGCGTCGAAACTTTCAAAATTTTCTATCGAAGAAACGTTCTCGACGATTTTGACGTTATCCCCCAATTTGCTCTTTGCTTTTGTAAAGTCGCGAGAAGTCACCGTAAATTCATGTTCTCGAGAATATTGACGAATAAATTCGCTTCCTATCAGCCCTGTTCCACCGGTCAAAAGAATGTTCACAATTAGCTCCTCGAGGTATGACCTTATCCCGTCTTATTGCAAGATAGTGTCAGGGACACGGAATCAGAAAATCTAAGGGCATGTGGCTTATCGACCTCAACCTCAGCGTAGCGCACCGAAGAATGTTCTGCGGCAATGCTTAGCACATCGGCGGTAAGTTTTTCCAGAAGAGAAAAACGGTTGTCTTCTACAAGCTTGATGATTGCCTTTGTAATCGTTTTATAGTTGAGCGCATCACTCATATCGTCGGTGTTCGTCGCTTTTTCAGCGTCGTAATCAATTTTCACGTTAACAACAACGTCCTGCTTGTTTTTTATTTCATCTTCATTGATGCCAATGTATGTGCGTAGTCTTAGGTTTTTAATTTTAATAGTGGCAAGATTAAAGTTCATTGAAGTCTCTTGTTTGTAGTTGTTTATAAGTCGTTGTAAAGTGTTGTCGTTTCAGTCAGGAATGTAGCACAAAATGTCAATGGAACTACGCTCGCCAACAGCAAAAATTCTAATCGTTTTAGCATGTTTAGTAGTGGTAATGGCTGGTATTAAAGCCGCCAGTACGATCATGGTACCGTTTTTTCTCTCTATTTTTATAGCGATCGCGTGTAGCCCAATAATACGTTGGACTTCGAAATTTGGCGTGCCTAAATGGCTCTCTATAACTTTTGTTATACTGCTTATCGTTGTTTTTGGTTTTCTTTTAGCTGGCTTAGTTGGCCAGTCTATGACCGAGTTTCGAGAAAATCTGCCAGAATACAGAAGTAAGCTTGATACAGAGTTTGCCTGGGTTGTGTCCAAATTGGCTGAATTTAATATTCACATCAATAGAGAGTTAATCGCTTCGCACCTTGATCCAGCAACGGCTATGTCTGTAGCAACAAATTTCATCAGCGGAATGGGCGGCGTACTTTCAAACCTTTTCCTTATTCTTCTTACTGTCATTTTCATGCTTTTTGAAGCAGACAGTATTCCACGCCGGTTGCATATTGCCCTTGCCGATCCAGGAATGAAACTAAAGCATATCGACAGATTTATTCGTTCTGTGAACAGTTACTTAGCGATAAAAACTGTGGTCAGTTTAGGAACAGGTCTGATTATTGGTATTTGGCTGTATGTGATGGGAGTAGATCATTTCATGCTTTGGGCTGTGTTGGCTTTCATGCTCAACTTTATTCCTAACATTGGCTCAATTATCGCTGCTGTGCCCGCAGTGTTGATAGCCTTTGTTCAACTTGGGCCTGCCTCAGCAGGTTTCGCAGCGCTTGGCTTTGTGCTTGTTAATACCATCATGGGTAATATGGTGGAACCTCGATTGATGGGTAAGGGCATGGGGCTCTCTACGCTCGTGGTATTCCTTTCGTTAATATTTTGGGGGTGGCTGCTAGGCACCGTTGGAATGTTGCTATCAGTTCCGTTAACCATGGTGGTAAAGATAGCTCTAGAGTCTCGCGAGGAGAGCAAGTGGCTTGCGGTGCTGTTATCGAGTGAAGGTGAGAAGTCTGCGTCGTAACTTAGTGTAAGTAGAAAGTGGACAGACACTTGTTTGTGAAAGTCGATAGTGGACAGA
The DNA here is from genome assembly GCF_017849675.1 of Alteromonas sp. AO-Serp. Taxonomy (NCBI): domain Bacteria; kingdom Pseudomonadati; phylum Pseudomonadota; class Gammaproteobacteria; order Alteromonadales; family Alteromonadaceae; genus Alteromonas; species Alteromonas sp. AO-Serp. The sequence goes on along the minus strand of NZ_JAFLMX010000215.1, from coordinate 5,838 downwards.
CACTCAATCGATTTAAAAAAATCTCTCATTGGTCTCTAGCTAAACAGTCAATTGAGAATGTGTCTGTCCACTTTCATACTTGAGCAATTGAAAGCTCAAGGATTTAACGGTCATACACAAACTTCGTTGTACTTTTTAAAGCACTATTCGTGATTGGGAAATTGAATAACGATACGAGCGCCGCCAAGCGAACTGTCCTCGATGAGCATTCTACCTTCGTAGATTGAAACTAAATCGGCCGCCAACGCCATGCCTATTCCGTGGCCTTCTGTATAGGTATCAAGTCGAGTTCCTCGCTCTAACAAAAGCACCTTTTTGTCGTCAGGAATACCAGGGCCGTCGTCTTCTACTTTAATTGTTAGCCAACCAGCACGCTTCGACGCTGATACGATAATTCTATTGGTCGCAGCTTTACATGCATTGTCTAGAAGGTTGCCACATAGTTCCATGAAGTCGGTCTCGTCTCCTTTAAACTGAGTATCCTCATCCAGTTCAAACTCAATGGTAAGGGCTTTATCTTGGTAGACCTTGTCCATTGCATCGGCAAGCTTGTGCAAAATGGGTAATATATAGATAGCTTGTTGCCAGCCAGATTTTCCAGCACTCGCTCTTTTTAGCTGGCGCTTAATGATTCGGTCAATTTGCTGTAATGCTTCGTTTACCTCAGTAGGTAAATCGCTAGTGCCCGATGCTACTGCCAAAGGCGTTTTCAAACTATGTGCTAAGTCTCCTAAACTGTTTTTATATCTCTCCCTTTGGGCGGCCTCAGTTTGAAGCAAACCATTAATGGATTGCTTTAAGGAATCGAATTCAACTGGATAGCGTGATTCTAACTGGCGTTTATGTCCACTTGAGGCTTGTGAAATTTCGTCAATTAACTTCCTAACAGGAAGAAGTACTAGGCTAATCCCGATAATAATAAAAAATAGAAGCGCTATACAGAGCGTGAAAATCCACTGCCACGTCGTGTCTAAGAACGTATTCCGCTCTGCTTCAAAAAGTGCTTTATTGTTAAATATATAAAACCGAACAGGCTCGAAGTCTCTACTTGAAGCAAATTCCGCAGTAAAGGCGTATACAAAAAACTCGGAATCTTCTTCAAACTTAGGTATATGAGAATCCAAAAATAACTCGTTACCGACTGCAACGTCTATCTCAGGTGGTGCAAAGGTATATTCAAGAGCTGAGGCTGACTGCCAAATTACTTCGTCTCGAAACACAATCACGCCAAGATAACCTGATCCCGGAAGGTTTAACTGCTCTTCGTATAAAATTTCAGGCATATAGGGCAGGTCGCCATCTAACTCGAAAGCCGACAACAGACCTAAGTTCATCAACCTAAGCTCACTCATCTTGGCTTGCGTAAGGCTATCAGTATATGCCTCGTCTAAAATGACAACAGTAAAGGGCGCAAATAACGCTAGAAGAACAATCGCTAGAAAGGTACTCCGAAGACGTAGCGACAATTGCCTCATAAACTTCTATTTATCCTATAGCCTCTACCTCGAAGGGTTTCGATTGGCTTTAACTCACCGGTTGGGTCCAGCTTTTTCCGCAGTCTTCCCACGAAAACCTCTATTACATTACTATCTAAATCGAAATCTTGGTCATAAATGTGCTCGGTTAGCTCTGTTTTTGAGATGACCTTTTGCGGGTTAAGCATAAGGTACTCCATGACTTTGTATTCGTAAGCTGTTAGATCCAAAGCTTGACCGTTTAACGATAGTTCTTCACTAACGGTATCCAGTGAGATAGGGCCGAACTGAATGGTTGGGTTCGCTTGTCCAGAAGCTCGTCGAATTAGTGCTTTTGTTCGAGCAAGTAACTCTTCGTTATGAAAGGGTTTGGTGAGGTAGTCATCGGCTCCGGCATCAAGGCCTTCCACTTTCTCTTGCCACCTATCTCTAGCAGTTAAAATGAGTATAGGGCAGGAAATATCAGCTTGACGGGCTTTTCGTATAACCTCAAATCCGTCTAGCTTTGGCATGCCGATGTCGACGATAGCCAAGTCATAGCTATATTCTTTAATGAGAAAAAGCGCGTGCTCACCATTATCTGCGAGGTCTACGCTATAGCCATTTTGCTGAAGGAGCGCATCAAGTTGGGTTAATAATCTGCTATCGTCTTCGGCTACGAGGATACGCATGTTAATCCTTATCTTTATTTGTTTTTACCTTGCCTGAGCGTTTGTCTACGTCTACTGATACTACTCGCCCTGACTTTTTAAGTACTTTTACCCGGTAGTTTTTTGAGGTCTGTTCAACTTTTAAGACGCGTCCATTTACAGCAACGCGAGCACGCTCAGCAGCTTCGCTTTTTGATATATCGCCGCCAGAGTCTTGAAACGCCAAAGCTGGCGCTGTGTTAGACAAAGCTAACACTAAACAAACTACTGCAACACGAAGCGATAATTTCATACAACCTCACAATTATTATCCCACTCAGGCCAAACTACAGATAAGTATAACTTGGTTAACTGAACCGATTCTGAACTGGGTTTAGTCTACCTTGCGGAGCAAAAGCTGTATATAAGCCTTGAGTAAATGGCATTTACGAAAGAGCAAATATTGTGGACAGACACTTAGTTGCTTAGAGGCCGGAAGTCAAAATGAGAGTGTCTGTCCACAAGTCTATTTCTAAGCTTCAAAGTGACGCATATATTTAAGTGCTCTCGTTAGTAAGTCATATTGAGTAATCTTTACTCTTATTTTGAAAAAGTGTCTGTCCACTTTGTTGATTGTTATTAAGGGGGACCAATGTTTATTGTGCAAACGAGTGACTGTCCACGGTTTTTGTAAATTAGTTCTCAACGCTCATATGGATGTACGAGTGTGTGTCCAAAGCTGTACCTAACTAGTGTGTAGTAAAGAGCTTACATTTCTCAATAACTCTTTTGGCAGCTGAGCGGGATGATATTGACTTTTTTGGCATGCCACGTGCGAGGCATAAGCTTCATATGAATCAATAAAATTAAAATAAGGCGTTTAGTTCAACTGCTCAATTCAATAGTAACGTCGGACAGACACTTATTTTCAACAAGGAGGAGTTATGTCTAGCGATATTAAGAAAACAATGTGGAAAGCAATGTCAGATAGTCCAAAAGTAATGGTAAGTCTGGTAGGCGAGGATATGCATGCCGAGCCTATGTACGCCCAACTTGATAAAGACGCTGATAGCGAGTTTTGGTTTTACACTAGTCGAGACAACCGCATTGCTAAAGGTGGAAAAGCCATGGTTCATTTTACATCCAAAGGTCATGATGTATTTGCTTGTATCCGAGGCAATCTCACTGTTGAATCACGTAAAGAGGTGATTGATAAATACTGGTCTAATCCAGTAGAAGCATGGTTCGAGAAAGGTAAAGATGATCCTTCTTTATTAATGCTTCGCTTCGAACTTATAGATGCAGAAGTGTGGGATGCAGACCCTTCACTCAAAGGCATGTTTAAAATGCTTACTGGTAAAACCGTAAAGCCAGAAGAGATGGGTGAACACGAAAAGGTCGATCTTTAAACGCAGTATAATGGGCCAATTTTATGACGAAGTTTTGAGGCGCTGGGACACTTACTCAGAGGAGCGAGTGTCTGTCCACAAGGGATTGTTTATTGCGAATGTTGGCTGATTATTAAGTGACTGTCCATTATCAACAGTATGAAGCTTGGCAAATAATTACGAGTGTGTGTCCTCATTAGTTTAGTAAATGAGTGACTGTCCACACTAGTTGACGAGTGTGTGTCCTCATTAGTCTAGCAAGCGAGTGTCTGTCCACACTAGTTCGATAAATAAGTGTTAGCTTTGTTACTGTTGAAGCAACAAAAAAGCCCCTTAAAACCGGAGCTATTCGCTCTTAAGGGGCTTTCGCTATTTATCGCTGTTTACTATGTAGCGTTTAGCTAAAATTTAAGGCAAAACCTTTTTATAAGGTTTAACTACAACACTTTCGTAAACACCCGCTTCGATGTACGGGTCAGCGTCTGCCCATGCTTGAGCAGCTTCTAGTGAATCAAACTCTGCGACTACTAGCGAGCCAGTAAATCCGGCCGGACCTGGGTCTGGACTATCTACAGCAGGGAAAGGGCCAGCCATAACTAAACGGCCCGCATCTTTTAATGCATTCAGGCGTTCAAGGTGAGCAGGTCGCGCCGCTAGGCGTTTTTCTAGACTGTCCGCCACATCGGTTGCACAAATCATATATAGCATACGTTTATCCTTTTGCCGTAGCGGATTTCATGCTTTCAACAAAGCTGCCGAGCTCGCTTAGCATTTTGTGACTGTCCGATAAATTGGCTGCGATAATATTCACTGTCGCCGAGCCTGAAATTGCGCCAGCGGCACCTGCGTCAATAGCAGATTTAACCTGTTCCGGTGTAGAAATACCAAAGCCTAACAATGCTGGTGCTGCTTTGTGTTTGTTCAAGCGCTCAATAAGCTCTGAAGCAGGCACGTTTGCGGCAGTTTCTGCGCCAGTAACGCCAGCACGACCCAGCAAATACGTGTAACCTTTCGAGTATTCCCCGATTTTTTCCATGGTTTCGTCAGTAGCATTAGGTGGTGCAATCAGAATTTGTGAAATGCCAGTGGCTTCGGCTGCTTTTTGAAAAGGTGCCGCTTCGCGAATAGGAACGTCGGCAACCAAAATTGAGTCAACGCCTGCCTCTTGCGCTTTGTTGTAAAAGTTCTCTATACCTTGGGCCATAACTAAGTTGCTGTACAGTAGCAAGCCGATAGGCACATTAGGATATTTTGCGCGAACACGTGAAATAACGCCCAAGCAATCTGCTACCGTCACCTTATTACTTAATGCGCGAATAGCAGAAGCTTGAATCGTGGGGCCATCAGCGATGGGGTCAGAGTAAGGTATACCTAACTCAAGTGCGTCAGCACCGCTTTCTACTAGCTGGCAAATAATGGCTTCAGATTGCGCTAAATCGGGGTCACCCACCATTACAAAAGGTACGAAAGCGCCTTGGTTCTTTTCATCAAGGCCTGCAAACATCTGTGCATATCTATCCATTATAAATCGTCCCCTAAAATATTAATAACGTGCGCTAAATCTTTGTCGCCACGACCTGATAAGTTAACTACGATGATGGTTTCTTCTTCCGCTTCATCTGCCATATTGAGCGCGTGCGCTAAGGCATGCGACGATTCAAGGGCAGGAATAATACCTTCTTTTCTTGCAAGCAATTGGAATGCGTTCAGCGCTTCTTCGTCGGTAGCGGCCACGTATTCCGCTCGTCCAATGTCGTGAAGATAGGCATGCTGAGGGCCGACAGCAGGGTAGTCGAGACCAGCAGATACTGAGTAGCTCTCTTCAATCTGGCCTTCTTTGTCTTGCATGATGAAGGTGTAAGCGCCGTGAAGAATACCTTTTGTACCCGTCACGATAGTTGCGCCGTGCTCTTTGGTGTGCACACCTTTACCCGCAGGCTCAACGCCAACTAGGCGTACAGATGGCTCATCAATAAAGTCTGCAAACATACCGATAGCATTTGAGCCTCCGCCCACACATGCTACTACGGCGTCAGGTAAGCGACCTTCTTTTTCCATGATTTGTGCACGAGTTTCTTCACCAATCATACGGTGATATTCACGAACAATAGTCGGGAACGGGTGTGGGCCCGCGGCTGTGCCTAACAAATAGTGGGCTTTATCATAGTTTGCCGACCAGTCGCGCATGGCTTCGTTTACGGCATCTTTGAGCGTACCTGAGCCTGCGTTTACAGGAATAACCTCTGCGCCCATCAGCTTCATACGGAACACGTTTGGCGCTTGACGTTCAACGTCTTTCGCACCCATATAAATACGCGCTTTAAGCCCCAACAATGCACATGCTAA
>NZ_JAFLMX010000295.1:0-5060 GCF_017849675.1 Alteromonas sp. AO-Serp | reverse complement strand
TCCATTGGTTTAATAAAGAAAAGGTTCTGTTTAGATAACAAAACTACTTATCTAGCATTCTTGTAACAAGCCCGCTAAAAGCGGGCTTATTATTTATTTGAGCAAGGCTTTTTATGTGGTGGACAAAATTGATACTCGAAGTGCAGGTTCAATACGCTTTAGTTTTGTGTTTACTACACTTCAAAGTCGATACACTTGATAATTCCCTCCCAACCGGGAGGGATTTTTCCTTGAAGTACATAAGAGTAGGCCAGCAATTCGGCGATCACATAATAAAGCGATTCAGGGATATCTTGCCCCACATCAAGGGTAGCGAGGACTTCGCTTAAGTAAGGGTCTTCGTGAATTAATATCCCAGTTTCTTCAGCCATGGCTATAATGGCTTCCGCCAAATCTCCGTAGCCTTTTGCTACCACTTTAGGTGCGTTTTTCTTATCGCCGCCGTCATATTTTAGTCCGATGGCGCGTTTTGTCTTTTGCGAATCAGTCATAAACGCTTTACCTAAACCCTAGTTTCAAAGATTTGATGAGGACGCGAATTTAATGTGTCCGGAATGTGGCCTCGCTGGTAGCTGGTGTTTTCAACAACCAGGCCGAGCGAAGTAAGACGTTTTTGCAAATAGGGTAGGGTATCGCCAATGCGCCTAAGTACTTCATCGTTGGATGCATATAAGTCTAACGTAATGGTGCTTTTATCAATTTTTGATTTTGCCAAAACTTGTCCGCTGCCACCAATGTCCAGCTTCATCGTGATATTCCAAAGAGAACGTTGGCCTGCTTGTGCGTGCTTATTGTTCTGGCCACCCAGCTCTCGTTTTATCAAGAGTTCTGGTGGACTTTGATGTTGTGAAAGTGATGGCAATATATAATAGAAACTATCTTGCCCTTGAATACGGCTATCTACATTAGCAATTTTGTTTTGCTGGTGGCTACTTAGCAGCGTTTTAAGTTGAGAAAGCAGCTGTTGTCTGCCGTCTAACTGGTTCATGTCTTGGCTAACGCGACTTGGTTGAGTCGTTACCCCCATATTCGCTAACGTTTTTGAAACGATAGAGTCAGGCGCATCTATTTGCGTTTTTAAGCCAGGCTGACGCTGCATGGCACGCCCCGCTAGTGCTAATTGAACTAAGGCGACCAGCCCTTGAACGAAGCTGGAAGCGTTTACGGGTGAGGATAAGTTTATTGGTGTGGTAACCAGCGCCTGTGAGGATATAAGCTGCTGCAAGCGTTGCGACAATCCTTGCTCGTTCATATCGGGCGTTAGTTTTTTCGCGCCGTTTTTTACATCGCCGACAGCGCCTACGTTCTCGCCAGCTACGCTCTCGTTTGATTTTGAACCCGCTATAGTGACGTGACTATCTGAAACCACTGGTGGTATCTCTGCGCCTTTACCTTGTGTAGCCGCAAGTTGAGCAGCGATGTTGCTCAGTAAGCTATTTGATAAGCCTTTTGCCTGTGAGCTTAACGCTTGTGCGATAGAGGCAAGTGATACAAGAGAAGATTTACTCCCACCGTCTTTTCCTTGCATGCCATTATTCTCTGCTGAAGCGGTTTCTTTCCCTTCCGTCAATATAGCTTTTGCTGTTGCTAGCAGTTGTTCGCTGGAAGGCTTAGGCGGTCCGATAAACGCTCCATTAGATATTTTGACTTGCGAAGGCTTCGCGTTGAGTGCATCAAGGCCTTTTAGGTGCTGCAAAATTTTATCGAAATGCTGGGCTCCATGTGTTTGAGGAGCGCCGCTACTGGGCGGTAACTTTCCATTCTCAACAATAGCAACGAGTTGGCTTAATGCTTGGCTGGTACTGCCTGTTTGGCTCAGTAATACCCGAGAAAGTGTACTAATTGCGTTGTGTACATCCGTTCCTTTAAGCGATGTGGAAGCCGCTGCTTTTAGGTTTGTAATGGATGAAGAGGCTTCGAGCGAGCTATTTCCCGTGACGGCATCGAGCCCTTTCGCCGTCACTTTTGGTAATTGTGTAAGGTCAAGTTTATTTACCTGCTCCAGATTCAAAGTTGGAGCCGAAAGGGAAGGGGCCTTGCTCTGCGGTAAACTTATTTGTAATAACGCGCTTTGTTGCGCAGTGCGAATTGAGAGTTTGCTACCCGTTAAGGTTAACGCTGAGAGCACTTTTAACGCGCTGGTGTCTGCACCTGAACTTTGTAACAGCGCGTTAAGTTGTGGCGGGTTACTCAAGTTATGCTCAACAGCAACGCCGCCTTGCTTAAGAGCGCTGGAAATTAGCTGTTGCTGTAAGTTGGTACTTACATTTTTATGGGTTATAGCGGCGAAATTATTGTGGTTGGCTCTTGGGGCAGCGCTTCCATTGGAAAAACCTTGAGAGATTTGCAGCGCGATTCCACCGTTGCTAGCTCGGCTTAGTCCTATAACGACCTGCTGGCCGACCAGCTTTTGAAGCGCTGCTTTCGCCGTGCTATCCAGCTTTTCAGTGTTTATGTCTGTAAGGGGAACACCCTCGTTTTTAGCCGTGGTGAGAATGAGTTGCCCAAAGTTTTCGCTCTTTGTAGAAATAGACAGCTGACCCTTAAGCGTAACGGCGGCGTTATTTGCAGCAAGCGCTTGTGCCACGGCTTTCAGTAATTCAGCTTTATCAGGCGCAGACAATGACGCGCCTTGTTGAGACAAACTTGTAGAAAGGAGTATTGCAGACTGAGCGCTTAACTGACTCTGCGGAGCATTTTGAACACTTTTCGTTTCTGGGTTTGAGACCTGGTCTGAAGTTTGAGGCAGAAGAGCAATTTGCGCATTATGAATAGCGTGTTTGGAGAATTTAGCGCTAACTTCTGCGGGTAATACAACGTGGAATACTTGGGCGACCGACGGCGCTAAATTTGACGATGAATTACTCGATGTCATCGTTATCGATAGCACTCGTTCAGGCAAGCGTTCAACTATCACTTTCGCCGCATTGTCTAAAACGGTAGCCTGCGAAAGCGGAGCGTTGGCAATCACAGGCGTTGCTCCTCGACTCGATCCTTGAGTAGCGGCATCTGTAGACGATAAAGCGGCCGAGACAGGCGACGTCGGGCCAGTTGTTTGATTTAGAGCGGCTGCCAATAGAGATGATAGTGGTGTTGTCATAATTGAGATATCGGCAATGTCGCGCTTTTCCTTACTTATTTGAGTATAGCAAAGCTCTGTTTGGCAGTTTCGTTATTGACCAGTTGATAAGATGAAGCAAAAGAATTCATCCTTTAGGCGGAGGGATAACACTTACTCACGACGGATGGCTCTCAGGAAAAATACCTTTGTCATTGAAGTAAATCATATTTAATTGGAATTCGCGACTGCGAAAAAGCGTTCATGTGGTAGACTAGCGCCATTTTTTAGAACCTCTTTTTAAGGTTGGAGTAGCCAGGTAGTGTTAGAGGCGCGCGAATTAACCTGCAGCAAACGAGATAGAACCCTTTTTGAAGGGCTTTCACTGGTTGTCGAACCCGGTGAGTTGCTGTATTTACGCGGTCCTAACGGTGCAGGGAAAACCAGCTTGCTGCGCATTTTAACAGGACTGAGTTCACCTGATTCAGGTGCAGTATTGTACAACGGCATGGACATTTCAGAGGACAAGACAGGTTACTACCAAGACCTTTTTTATCTTGGCCATAAAAGCGGAACTAACGGCAGTCTCTCTGCCCTAGATAATCTATCGTTCTGGCTAGCTCAACATAATGTATCGGTGCCTGTTAACACGTTTTTTGATGTATTAGAGAAAGTGGGATTAGTTGGACTTGAAGATGTGCCCGTAAGGTATTTATCGGCCGGTCAACAGCGTCGTGTGGCGCTATCGAGACTGTGGCTAAAGCCAGCAAAGGTGTGGATACTGGACGAACCGTTTACAGCGCTTGATGTGAAAGGGGTTCACATGCTTGAAAAAAGTATGAAAGAGCACGTTGGTCGCGGCGGTCTCATCATTACTACTTCGCATCAACACCTATCAGAAACTGCAGGGGAACACCGTGTATTCGATTTGGAGTACCGCTTTTAATGTCATTGTACCAAGGAATTTTTAAGCGCGACATGCAGGTTGCGTTCAAGCAAAAAGCAGAATTAGTGCAACCTCTGATGTTTTTGCTGATGGTGGTGACCTTATTTCCCTTAGGCGTTAGTCCGTCTCCCGATACCCTTCAACGCATTGGACCAGGGGTAATATGGATTGCGGCAATTTTATCATCGCTCATGGCGATGGAAAGGCTTTTTCGCGATGACTTTCAAGACGGGTCGCTAGAGCAGTACATGTTATCTGGTATGCCATTACCAGCGGTGAGTGCGGTAAAAGTGGCTGCCCATTGGCTGGTTAGCTTTGTACCATTATTGCTGTTGTCTCCGCTACTCGCCATGTTTTTGAATTTAACGGTCGATATGTATATCGCTCTTGTCTTAACCTTGATATTGGGGACGCCGTTACTTTCCTTAATTGGTGCCATTGCAGTAGGGCTTACCGTTGGATTGCAAAAAGGTGGAGTGCTGTTGGCACTGCTACTAATCCCTGTCTTTATTCCGTTACTGATATTTGCCACGTCGGCTGTGGATTCTGCCGCACTGCAATTACCTTATCATGCGCAACTTGCTATTATTGCCGCCATGCTTTTATTGGCTGCGGCATTGGCACCGTTTGCCATCGCATATTCTTTAAAAGTGAGTCAAAACTAATGTGGAAGTTGTTACATCCCTACGCAAAAACAGAGCGAGCCTATCAGCTTTGTTTAACTTTACAGCCTTGGTTTTGGGTTGGCGCTCTAGCGTGTTTAAGCGTAGGTACCGTGTGGGGGCTGGCCTTTGCGCCTCAAGATTATCAGCAGGGCGATTCATTTAGAATCATCTATATCCATGTACCTAGCGCCATTTTGTCTATGGGCACTTATGTCGCCATGGCAATTGCAGCCTTGGTGGGTATGGTGTGGCAGTGGCGCACTGCCTATATGGCATGATTGCTATGGCGCCTATCGGCGCAGTAATGACGTTTATCGCTCTATTCACGGGCGCCGCTTGGGGCAAGCCAATGTGGGGCGCTTGGTGGGTATGGGATGCACGCCTAACTTCA
>NZ_JAFLMX010000090.1:0-33493 GCF_017849675.1 Alteromonas sp. AO-Serp | reverse complement strand
GGCGTTATCGAAAATGGCTGGGGCGCAGTGGTACAGGCGGTAAGCACTGATACCAATTCAAATATTCTTGCCACACCTCACCTAACTACCATGGATAACGAAGAAGCGTTTTTCATTGTGGGTCAGGAAGTACCGATTATTACCGGTACGACAACCGGCTCGAACAACTCTAACCCGTTCCAAACGGTGGATCGTCAAGAAGTGGGCATTAAACTTAAAGTTACGCCGCAAATTAACGAAGGCGATGCCGTTCAGCTTCTTATTGAACAAGAAGTGTCTAGCGTTAGCGGTGCGACATCAGTAGACATCTCTATCAACAAGCGCGAAATCAAAACCACAGTGATTGTTGACGATGGTGGTACTATCGTACTAGGCGGCTTGATTGACGAAGACGTACAAGAAAGTGTGTCTAAAGTGCCACTTTTAGGCGATATCCCTGTTCTTGGTCATCTTTTCAAGACGACGTCTACAAGCAAGCGTAAGCGTAACTTGATGGTGTTCTTGAAACCGACCATTGTCCGTGACGGTGCAACCATGAACACAATCAGCCATCGCAAATACAATTACATTCGTGCACTGCAGCTAAAACGCCAGCAAGAAGGTGTATCGCTAATGCCTTACGAAGAAACCCCGACTATTCCACAATGGGATGATGCGCTAGCGTTGCCACCTTCATTCGAAGAGTACCTTTCTGAGAAAGAGAAGCAGAAACAAGAAGAAGGTAACGACTAGCATGGCAGGGCAGGACGAACAAATTACTCAGGCATTAGAGGCGCAAGAAGAAGCCTTAGAAGCCATGGGTAAAGACGCAGGTTTGCCTGAAGAGGAGGCCGGTTCAAGACAGCTTTCTTTTAGCTTTGCAAAGCGTAATCAGGTGTTGCTGGAAACTAATGAAACACCTGCGGTCTTATATTTTACAGAGAATACGCCGTTTGATGTATTTGCCGAAGTGCGACGCTTCTACGGCGAACCTTTTGTTCCTAAAACTATTCCTGCCAATGAGTTTGAAAGCCTGCTTACCAGCGCCTTTCAGCGCGATAGCTCTGCGGCTAAACAACTTATGGAAGACCTTGGCAACGAAAGTGATTTGTTCGCTCTTGCTGAAGACTTGCCTGACACTGAAGACCTGTTAGACAGTGAAGACGATGCGCCTATCATCAAGCTTATCAACGCCATGTTGGGCGAAGCGATCAAAGAAGGTGCGTCAGATATTCACATTGAAACTTTTGAAAACCAGCTTGTCGTTCGTTTTCGCGTAGACGGCGTATTACGCGAAATTTTACGTCCTAACCGCAAGCTTTCTTCCATGCTGGTATCGCGTATTAAAGTTATGGCGAAGTTAGATATCGCCGAGAAACGCGTTCCCCAGGATGGCCGTATTACATTGCGTATTGCTGGGCGAGCGGTGGATGTGCGTGTTTCTACTATGCCTTCAAGTCACGGCGAGCGCGTGGTGCTGCGTCTATTGGATAAGAACAATGCGCGCTTAAATCTAGAAGATTTAGGCATGACGCTGCAAAACCGTAACCACTTTTCATCTCTTATTCGCAAGCCTCACGGCATTATTTTGGTTACCGGTCCAACGGGCTCGGGTAAAAGTACTACCTTGTACGCAGGGTTAACCGAAATAAACTCGCGAGACAGAAACATTTTAACCGTTGAAGATCCTATTGAGTTCGATCTTCCGGGCATCGGACAAACACAGGTTAATCCCCGTGTAGACATGACTTTTGCCAGAGGCCTTCGCGCTATTTTGCGTCAAGACCCCGATGTAGTCATGGTGGGTGAGATTCGTGATATCGAAACCGCGCAAATTGCTGTTCAAGCCAGTTTAACCGGTCACTTAGTACTTTCTACCCTGCATACCAATACGGCAGCGGGCGCGATTACCCGTTTAGAAGACATGGGCATTGAGCCATTTCTGTTGTCTTCGAGCTTATTGGCCGTATTGTCACAGCGACTCGTTCGTACCCTGTGCCCAGATTGCAAAAAGCCACATTCACCTGACGCCTCTGAGCTGGAAATATTAGGGCAGAATGCCACAAGCGACACCACTATCTATAAGCCGCACGGCTGCGCCGCGTGTAACCAAACGGGATACCGCGGTCGTACCGGTATTCACGAGCTATTGTTGGTAGATGAAAAAGTGCGTGAAATGATGCACGAAGGTGTAGGTGAACAAGCCATTGAGCGCTATATCAGAAAAACGACACCAAGTATTCGTGAAGACGGCTGTAGCAAAGTGCTTGCTGGTGCTACCTCACTTGAAGAAGTGCTTCGAGTTACGAGGGAAGACTAAATGGCGGCATTCGCTTTTAAGGCGGTTAATGCCCGCGGTAAAAATACAAACGGTGTGCTTGAAGGCGATAATGCACGTCAGGTTCGTCAGCAGCTGCGCGAAAAAGGCTTAATTCCCTTAGAAGTAGAGCAGGTCGCAGAGCGCACACAAAGCGAAGGCAAAGGCCTGTCGTTTTCCTTATTCAAACCGCGAATTTCTGCATCAGATTTAGCGCTACTCACGCGCCAGCTTGCTACCCTTGTCGAATCGGCCCTTCCTGTTGAAGAAGCATTACTTGCCGTAGCCGAACAGTGTGAAAAGCCTCGCCAGAAAAACATGATGATGGCGGTGCGCAGTAAAGTGGTGGAAGGTCATGGGCTTGCCGATGCTCTAGGGCAGTTCCCTAGTGTATTTGACGAGCTGTACCGCGCAATGGTTGCGGCAGGGGAAAAATCCGGTCATCTTGATACCGTGTTGAATCGCCTTGCCGACTACACTGAGCGCAGGCAACAAACCCGTAGCCAAATCACGCAAGCAATGATTTATCCATCGCTAATGCTATTTTTTGCCATGGGTATCGTGTTGCTGCTGTTAACCGTAGTAGTGCCAAAGATAGTTGGGCAGTTCGATCATATGGGGCAAGACCTCCCGGCCATTACCCAGTTTCTAATTTCTGTCAGTACCTGGCTGCAAAATTACGGCTTATTTATGCTTATTGGTATTGCCGTGCTTGTTGTCATTATTCAGCGCGTGCTGCAGCAAAAGCACATGAAGCTACGCTACCACAGAGCGCTGTTAACCTTGCCATTGATTGGCCGGGTGTCTCGCGGGCTCAATACCGCGCGTTTTGCACGTACCTTAAGTATTTTAAGTGCCAGTGCGGTTCCACTACTAGAAGCTATGCGTATTTCAGGTGATGTGCTGGAAAATCAGCATATTAAAAACCAAGTGGCAGATGCTGCCATTAACGTTAAAGAAGGCAGCAGCCTGCGGGCGGCACTAGATAACACAAAAATGTTTCCACCAATGATGATGCATATGATTGCGTCTGGTGAAAAATCGGGTGAGCTACAGCAAATGCTAGCTCGCGCCGCAGATAATCAAGATAGGGAATTTGAAGCGCTTATTGGTGTCTCACTTAAGGTATTTGAACCCTTACTTATTGTATCGATGGCAGGCATTGTTCTGTTTATCGTTATGGCAATATTGCAACCAATTTTAGCATTGAACAACATGGTGAATATTTAATGAAAACACTTAATCGCAGTTCTGGTTTCAGTTTGATTGAAGTCATGGTCGTACTTCTAATCATCGGTATTATGGCGTCTATGGTGGCACCGCAAATCTTGGGTAACCAAGAAGAAGCGCAGCTTAAAAAGGCGGCGGTAGATATCCAGCAAATGGAAAGTGCGCTTGAAATGTACAAGCTGCGCAACAACCGCTTTCCAACCACAGAACAGGGACTAGAAGCGCTAGTTACCGCACCAACTATCGACCCAATTCCACGTAATTACCCTGAAGGTGGTTTCATTAAACGCCTGCCTGAAGATCCGTGGGGCAATCCATATGCACTAATTAGCCCGGGAGAACTTGGCGTAGTTGATATTTTCTCTAATGGTCCAGACGGCGAACCGGGTACTGATGATGACATTGGTAACTGGAACGTTAACGAATACCTGAACTAACCTTTATGCGCAACCGCGGCAGTACATCTTTGAAAAAAGCAGGCTTTACCCTATTAGAAGTCATGCTGGTACTGCTGCTTATGGGATTGGCGGCGGGTTACGTTATGTTTAACGCATTCGGTGCGAGTAAATCTGACCTGCTAAAAACCCAAGCGCAACGCCTGCAGGTGATTGTTGATATGGCCAGCGATTTTGCGGTGTTAAATCAACAACAGCTTGGTGTGCGGTTTGAAGCCGATAAAAATGAATACTACTTTGTCTACTTAGACGACGATGATGAGTGGCAGCGTATTGAAGGCGAAAAAACCTACGAACCTTATACGTTACCTGAGCCTTTCACCTTCACTTTAAATTTAGACGACTTACCATGGGATGTTCAAGACAGGCTCTTTGACAGGGAACTGTTCGACGAGAATTTAAGTGTTTCTGATGAAGGGGTTGAAATAGGTAACGAAGAAGAGAAAAAGCTGCCTCCGCCTCAAGTGCTTATAATGTCGAGTGGCGAAATTACGCCTTTTACCTTGTCGTTTAATTACGAAGGTGATGACGGCGACAACCCCGTCTATTACAGCCTGCAAAACCAAGATCTTCCGCCTTTAGTGCTTGAAGGGCCTCTGGAGAGACCACTATGAGTGCGTTCAACGTTGATGCATCGACAAAGAACGTTGCACCTGTCACGCCACGCCAGCAAAGTGGCTTGACGCTACTGGAGGTTATGGTCGCCCTGCTTATTTTTGCGCTAACCGGTACAGCAGTACTTAAAGCTGCAGGCGAGCATTTATCAAGCGTTGGGCAAATAGAATCTGTCACCTTTGCCAACTGGGTGGCAAGCAATCGCTTAAACCAGCTTCAATTAGATACCACGTGGCCGCCCAAGAACAATTTAAAAGGCACGATGGAGATGGCCGATCGCACGTGGTACTGGCAGCAAACGGTGACAAAAACCAACGACAACGACTTGCGATCGGTAACCGTTTCGGTGGGTGAAGACGAAAGCTACGGCAGTTCAGTTACATCGGTAACCACTTTCGTTGCGAAACCGACGGCGGGAAATTAGCATGCAGCGCGGATTCACGCTTATCGAAATACTGATTGCTATGGCCATATTCACCCTAATTGGGCTTGCATCAACAGGTCTACTTACCACAGTTATCGACAGCAATGATATTTCAGAAGAGCGTTTTGCAAAACTTCAATTATTGCAGCGTGCCATGATCACGATTGAGCGAGACCTTCAGCAAGCAGTGCCTCGTGCAGCAAGGGTTAACGGCGAAAAGCAAGACGTGGTCATGTCTGGCGGTGAAACCGACGACAGTGACGATGACGGCATTGGTTTTGTACGCGGAGGATGGCACAACCCTCAGTTAATGTTGCCACGAAGTACCCTACAGTTTGTCGCCTATAGACTTAAAGAAAACAAACTGGAGCGCCTTTACAGCAACTATGTGGATAACGTCATAGGCTACGAGCCCAAAGTCCGTGTGCTGTTAGAGGATGTAGAAAGCTTAAAAATTGAATTTCTTGCCACCGCTAACAGTAGTTCGTTAGATGAAGACGAAGACCTGTCGTGGAGCGAGAGTTATAAGGGGGTTGCACTGCCGCGCGCGGTGGCCATTGAGTTTGTCAGTAAAGACTTCGGAAAAATACGCAGAGAATTTACCTTAACTACGGGTGAATCGTCATGACAATCAAGAGTACTCAGCGCAAGTCGATTACTCCACCCGCTAAGCAGCAAGGCGTGGCATTAATGATTGTGCTCATGATAGTAGCCTTGGTTGCGGTATTAGCCACAGAAATGGGTACACGCTTGCAGCTTCAGGTGCAGCGTACGATGAACTTAAAAGACAACAATCAAGCCTACTGGTACGCCATGGGAGCCGAGGCCTTTGCGCGTAAGTCTATCCAGTCTTTGATAGAAGAAAGCCCGAATGTGATTTCTATAGATCAGCCTTGGGCACAAGAATTCAGCTATCCTTTAGAAAACGGTGGTTTAACCGCTAACTTAGACGATTTGCAGGCGTGTTTTAATTTAAACGCGATTACGTCTGGCAGTGCAGGAGGCGCAGGCAGTAACAGCGGTAATGGCAGCAGTGGGCCGAGTAACACCACGGAAGCCATGGACGCTTTTCACACTATGTTGCTATCACTTAGCGTTGACGGACTAGACAACTACACCGCAGATACCTTACGCGACAGTTTAGCCGACTGGGTAGACGAAGATGACAGAATGCGCCCTTACGGTGCAGAAGACAGCGAATACGAGTCCAGAGAGTTTCCTTACCTAGCAGCTAACGGACCACTGGCATCAAAAAGTGAATTGCGTATTATTAACGGTGTATCACCACAGTGGCTAGACGCATTACTGCCATTAGTTTGCGTGATCCCGGATTACAATGAGTTGAAAATTAACGTCAACACATTAGAAGAAGAAGATGCACCATTACTTGCAGGCCTAACGGGATTAGACATTCAGCAGGCCGCAAGTTTGATTAGCAGTCGCCCGCAAAACGGCTGGGACGATACCAATGCATTTTTAAGCGAGCCCTCTATTCAAGCGCTTAATTTAACAAGCACTCGACAAGATTGGTTTTCGGTTAAAACTGAATATTTTATGTTGCATACAAAAACACAATACAACAAAGCAACCTTTAAGCTTTCCACCGTGTTTCACGTTAATGCCGATACCGGCGTTAGTATTGTGAATCGCGAGTTTGGGGGAACCTATTGATGGAACAACTCTTGGTGCGTTTAGGCGCCAACCATACAGACTCAATTAGCTGGCTCGTTTATTCGCGAACCGAAGATGAAATTATTGCATCGGGCGAGCTGCCTAATGCAGAAGCCTTATCTTCGCTGACCGAACGCGCGGGGCAACGAAGTGTTATTGCCTTAGCTCCTAGCAGCGAAATTTTACTCAAATGGGTTGAGCTGCCGCCTAAAGCTGGCCGCAAGATCATTTCTGCCATCCCGTTTATGCTAGAAGACGAGCTTGCCACTGACATTAGCCAGCAGTTTTTTGCGATCGGCCCTAAGCGAGGCGATGAGCAGGCCGTTGCAGTAGTAAGCCATGAAAAGATGGAGCTGTGGCAGTCCTGGCTTAGCGAAGCAGGGTTATTCTGCGACACCATTATTCCTGATGTACTCGCCGTGCCAGTCACCGAAAACGGTTGGTCAGTACTCACATTAGGTGAACAGCTTCTCGTTCGACAAGACACATTCAAAGGCGTGCAGGGCGAGGCAACATGGTTACTGCCAACTCTTGTCCATTTCACAGCACAACAAGAAAGCCCGATAACCATTACCAATTATGCGGGTATCGATTTAAGCACTTTGCCAAATATTGAGGAAGCGCAGGCACCCTTAGAGCTGCCTATGCAAGTATTGGCAAAAGAGGCGATGCAAAGCGGCTTTAACCTATGCCAAGGCGATTACAAAGTAAAACGCAAACGCAGCGGTGTTCTGAATCAGTGGCGTATTGCGGCAGTATTAGCAGTGTTAGCGCTATGCACCAGCCTTATCGACAAAGGATTTTCTCTTTACCAGCTTAAAGCCCAAAATCAGGCGTTAAGCAGTGAGATTAATACCGCTGTTAAAGCGGGTTTCCCCAATATTGGTACCTATCGCAACGTTAGACTGAAGCTACAAAGCGAGCTTGCCAAGTTAGAACAAGGCGGTGGCAGTGCCTCTATGCTAATAATGCTAGACCAGCTCGCTCCGGCTTTTTCAGCCACTGATGTAAAACCGCAAACACTGCGCTTCGATGCCACCCGCACTGAGATTCGCATTCAGGCGCAAGGTAAAAACTTTGAAGCGCTAGAGCAGTTTAAACGTACAGCAGAAAACGCAGGCTTTGTGGTTGAACAAGGAGCCATAAATAATCGTGACAATGGCGTTGTAGGTACAGTATCAGTAAGGAGTACCTCATGAACGCACTCTTAGAAAAGTACAAAGCGCTGACCGAGCGCGAACAAAAGTTAGTACTGGTTTCAGCTGTGCTATTAATAATTGCGCTATTTTATTTTGCGGTATGGTCGCCGCTTAATGCTGCTTTAGATAAACAAAAACAGCTTCTCGACAATCAGCAATCCTTGTTGGTTTGGGTAAAAGACAGTGCAGCAAGAGCGCAGCAATTACGCCGCAGCAGCGGGGGTAAACGAACATTCTCTGGCTCGTTACCGCAAGCGGTAAACCGCACTACTGCTCAGCACGACATTGCTATTTCTCGTATGCAGCCACAAGGCGACGAGCTTCAGGTGTGGGTTGATCAGGCGCCGTTTAACAGTGTTTTGGAATGGCTCAAAGCCATGGAAAATATGGGCGTGATTATTCTTCAAGCGGATATTGCCGAGGCCGATGCGCCAGGCTATATCAAAATTCGCCGATTACAATTAGGTAAAGCATGAAGTCGAAAGTTAGTTGGATTATAGGCGGCATTATTGCCTTCTTATTGTTTGCCATTGCTTACATGCCTGCTGTTCACGTTATTGGCCGTATTGCGTTACCTAGCAATGTTGCCGTTAGTGGTGTTAGCGGCACCTTGTTTTCCGGCAAGGCACAAACTGTAGTGGTTAATGGCCTGCCTATCAACAATGTAAAATGGGAGCTTAGTCCCTTACATATGTTGATAGGTAAAATTAAATTAAACCTTAAAGCAGGTAATATTCGCGATAAAAACGACATTGCATTTGAAGGGCCTATTACCACGGGGCTTTTCAGCCAAAACAGTGTAAATACCGAAAACTTCACGCTGTATTTACCGGTAGACCGCGTGCTTGCACAAGTTCGCCTTCCGCTGCCAGTAAATGCTGGAGGGCGCTTTAAAGTGTCGCTTAGTGACTTAACGTTTGGGCCTGCGTGTCAATCGCTAAACGGTACCGGAGATTGGCTAAACGCGACAGTTGCCGGCACACAGGGTCCTATTGATTTTGGCACTTATTCCGCAAAGCTGCGTTGTGAAGGCGATGACATTGGAATACTAGTAAGCGAGCCTAACTTACTAAGCTTGTCGATGGATGCGGTTATCCCTACTACGATGAAAAATATTCGAGTAAGTGGTAAATTTAAGCCTGACGACAGCTTACCGCAAGAAGTCCATCAGGCCGCACGCTTGTTTGGTGCGCCGGATAGTAGCGGCTATATCGCTATTAAGCTGTGATGCATTAGCACAAACTATGCGTAGAATTTCTAGGCCACCAACGTACTTCACGTTTGTGGCCAGAGGAACTGGGAACACTTTTTAACAAAGGATTGTAATCATGAACAAACCTCTTCTAGCTGGCGCGGGCGTAACTTTGGTTGCACTTGGCGTTGCCCCTTATTTTATTGGCACTAGCGTTCACGAAAATGTTAACGCCGCCGTAAACGAAATTAACCAACAAGCCGTTTATTCTGCCGAGGTACTTTCGTATGACAAAGGCTGGTTTTCGACAACAGCAGAAATCAAGCTTGCTGTCGATTTTCAAGCGCTAATTAATGCACAGAATGTTGACTCCACTGATATACCAATGGAAGAAAACCCTAGCATTACCGCTACGCTAGTAGCTCATCACGGACCGGTGTACTTTGGCGATGGCTTAGGATTAGGCCGCGTTCACTATACGGTCTCTATTGATGGAGATGAGTTAAGAGAATACGTTCAGTGGGATGGCCAACAGCCAATTTATCGCAACGAAGGCGTGGTTGGTTTGTTTGGTGGACTAAGCTACGCAGATGTTATTCCAGCGCTTAGCGTGACGGCCGAAGAAGAGGGGTTCACGCTACTTTTCTCTGGTTATGCGGGTGAAGCTGAGCCTGATGGTGACAAAACTTTGTATACGTCGTCGGGTGAATCGCTAAGCATAAGCGCAGATGAATTTTCCTTAGAGATGAAAAATCTGTCTATGGATATGAGCTATGATGGCGATATGGTAGCGGCGTTCAAAGGTGACTTATTTGAATCTACTGGCAAGGCGCGTATTGAAAGCATAGAAATTTCCAACATTGAGCCAGGTGCGACAGTTAAGATTGAGAACCTAGCTTTTGCTACTGACGTCAAGATTGACGAAGACAATAACACCGCCAATGTCTACGTAGAATACGCTGTCGACAAAGCCGTGGGCCCTGAACTTGATGCTACAGACATGGTATTAGGCGTTGCCATCAATAACTTAGATATCGACTTCATTAAGGCCTATCAAGAATTTAGCAACAATTCATTATTAGTGCCTTCTGAAGAAGTGCCAGCCAAAATGATGGAGTTTATTGAAGCTAACTTGCTAACACAGCTTAAAGCTGAGCCAGAGATTAATATAACGAAGCTGAAAGCAACGTTGCCTGAAGGGGCGTTTAACGCTTACGCAAACACGAAATTAGTGGGTATAGATGCACTTCCTGGTACGTTGGAAGACGCCGCTTATTGGGTCACGCATTTGCTGGCTGATGCACAAATCACCGCCGATAAAGCGCTTGCACAGAGTATGGCATCTGGCTATATGATGGGCCAACTAATGGCGACGCCACAAGCACAAAATATGACGGCTGAAGAGCTTCAAGCCGCTGTAGAACAACAGACACCTATGATGCTAAGAACCTTTGCTCAACAAGGCTTAATAAAAGAAACCGAGAAAGGTTACGAGACAAAGCTAACACTTAAAGATGGCGAAGCCAGTGTGAACGGTACGCCTATTCCGCTGCCTTTTGCCCCTCAATAATAGTTAGAGAACCTCTATAAAAGCGTAAACCGTGTATCGCAGACGGTTTACGCTTATTTTACTCCTGTTCAGACAGGGTAATGTTCATTAAATCTTCAGCGGCATATACTCGCCCTTCAGCTACAACAGTAATCGCCTCAGTAAGTGCATCAAGATCCGGTTCGCTACGTTTCATAATATGAGACAACACTATTTGCTTAGCGTTTGACTGCGCGGCAATGTCGATAATCTGAGTCGGCGTCATATGCAAGTTCTTAGCAACCTGACCCGCGTCATCACCAATGGCGTTGTGTAGCACCAAAAGGTCTGCGTTTTTAGCAAAACGAGCAAGGTTTCCTTGTTTATCATTGGTATCGCCTGAAAATACAGCCTCGCAGCCATTGGCCTTAACCTTCCACGCTAATGCTGGGATAGGCCCGTGGTTCACCGTCATTGCCTCAACACTGACGCTATCGTTTACATTGCGTTTAAACGGTTGTTCAAAGGTTGTGGCCCCGATGCTTTTTGTGGATATCGCATAGTCATCTTGGCCTTCTATGGTGTAAGAAGATAGATACTTAAACGCGCCGTTTTTCCCTATTAACGACGACACATAGGCGTTTGTGGACGGCATAATGTCGTTGCCCTCTGGCCCCATTATTATTAAATCTTTCTCGCGATCGGTGAAATACCCACCTTTCACAAAGCTTGGCAAATCGGCGGAGTGATCGGTATGTAAGTGGGAAAGCAAGATAACTTCTAACGATTCAAACGTCGCCCCCGCAGCGCCAAACTGAACGCTGCTTCCGCTTCCAGCATCTACCAACACGCGGGCGCTGCCATTTACCCAAACCACATAGGCACTAGATGTTCTGCCGTCATCCAATTCAGGTCCACCCGACCCTAATATTTGCACTGAAACGTTATGGCAACCCATAGGACTGGTGCTTAGGCCGGCATCGTCTGATGTAGTTGATGGTTGAGACAACGGCTGCGCTAAAGCCGAGAACGATAGAACAGCAGTGGTTGTCATAGCGCAAAAAAACGCAGTTTTTTTTCTACCGCGCTGTTTGTCCTGCCTTGTAAGCCCAATGCCTGATCTTGCATTACTTAATCGTTCATTTATAACCGTCATAACCATCGCCTCATGTTATTCCCTACTCATTAATACACAGATATTTGATTAAAAGACCGTTTGCCCGGACGAAACTATTCAGCCTAGTTGACTGTGCACTGTTTTTTCGCCTGACTGTTTTCGATTACATGGGCTTTACTTTGCGACTACCTTAATGATTAGGGAGTACGGCAAAACAAAAAAGGCGAACCCTGAAGTTCGCCTTTCTTCTCATCGCTTCTTACCGAAGTGCACTACTCGGCCGATTTCTCAGCGACCATGATAGTTTTGATATTGACGAATTCACGCATACCATAGCCTCCGTGCTCACGACCGTAACCGCTGTCTTTTACACCACCAAAAGGTAAGTTTGGTTGTGCCAAAGAGTACCCATTGATATTAACCATACCGGTATCAAATTCATCTTTCGCCAATGCTATTGCTTTGTCGGTATCTGTACTGAAGATACCGCCGCCCAAGCCATAACGTGAATCATTTGCTACTTCCATGGCTTGCTTGTCGTCGCGCACGCGAATGAGCGACGCAACTGGTCCAAATAGCTCATCATCATAAGCGGGCATACCTGGCGATACATCTTCCAGCACCGTGATTGGGTAGAAATAGCCATCAGAGTCTGGAATTTCTCCACCCAGTGATAGCGTAGCACCGTTTTCTAGCGACTTCTTCACTTGCTCATGAAGTTCATCGCGCAAGTCTTCTCTCGCCATTGGGCCCAAATCCGTGTTTTCGTTTGTGGGGTCGCCAACTTTTAGCTTTTTACACTGCGCCACAAATTTGTCTCGGAATTCTTCATAGACGCTATCCACAATAACAAAGCGTTTAGCCGCCACACAGGTTTCACCGTTATTAATAACGCGTCCTTGGATACACATTTCTACAGCATGGTCGAAGTCAGCATCCTCTAACACCAAAAAGGCGTCGTTACTTCCAAGCTCCATTACGGTTTTCTTAGACAAGCTTGCAGCTTCCTTAGCCACTTCTTTACCTACTTCGTCACTCCCGGTAAAAGTAACGCCGCGAACGTATTTGTGCTTGATTAAGTCACTTGCCGTGCTGCCATCAATTAGCAGCGACTGGTAAACATTTTTAGGAAAGCCAGCATCTTCGTACATTTGCTGAATGGCTTGCGCCATACCAAACACGTTTTTAGCATGTTTCAGTACCGTGGTGTTACCCGCCATTATGTTTGAGGCGCTGTAACGAATAACTTGGTACAACGGAAAATTCCACGGTTGGATGCCAAGAATAACGCCAATGGGCTGATACGTAATGATTGCTCGACCGCCTTCGAAAATGCGGTGTTCGTCTTCCAAAATTGAAGCGCCGTGTTCGGCCGTATAACGGCATATTTCAGCGCATAGCTGCACTTCTTGCTTTCCTTGCGCGGTAACCTTACCCATTTCCCGTGTCATCAGGCTGGCGAGATCGTCAATTCGCTCTTCCATCAGGTTTGCAAGGTTATTAAATAAATCTGCGCGGGTCTCAAATGACGTACGGCGCCAGTTCAAATAAGCTTCTTGTGAACGGGTAACTGCTTGCTCGGCGTCCTCGGCTGACATCAAATGATAATGATCGATCTTTTCACCTGTAGCAGGGTTGTAGGTATTGATTGTCTCACTCATTGTCACTCTCCTTATTCCGTTTGGTCTGAAGGAAGTGCAACTAAAAAGCCAAGGTGTCAAAAAATATTTTTTAACCTATTTTCAATAATATAGAAGTAACTTGAAGTCTAAGTAATGGATAGTGTCAGAAAGGATCCAGAAAAGATTACCTATCGCAGTAAAGATTTCAGGGCGACCGTTGCGATCGCCTTATCATTTTTCCTAAGTAAGGATACCCTTGCGGCACTCTGCTTGATTAACGGTGTAATGCGCCTTGTTGTACAGCACAAGAGGTTCAACACTAGTCCGTGTATAAGTCAGGGAAATGGAACTTTGCCATAGCAAGCGTTAACGCCACTTCATAAACACTTTGTCGCGAGGCGTGATTAAGAGTAAGCAAACCAATAGCCCCCCCTTTTTGCTTTATGTTTACTGTATCAAAGAGCTTGTCCATAACTGGCCCAAGTTCTTCTCCACGCTGTAGTGCCTGATAGACACTCACAGGAAGAGGCAAGCTTGCACTTCGCGTTACCGACCAGTGACCTTCATGGTATATCGCCACATAGGCAAAGGTAGCAGGACCATCTTCAAATACATCCACACCACCTTCAATTGCCACATACCACGCATCTGTGAGACCACCTTGATGATGAGCAAGCATGGCCTTCACGCGATTAATGGCGCCCAAGCGCGTTTCATCTTCATTCATTGGCTGGTCAGGCACGCCGCTTGGTACAGCCATGCCCTGAGCGTCGAAATCGTGCTCTAGTGTGTCAGAGAGTGTATTGAGCGCAGCATTAATTTTTACCGGATTCAGCGACCCTACGTAAATTGTGTCAGAAACCATGTGCTTTCGTCCTTTAAAAACGTCCTTTCGAAACAGTCCCAACAGGGTTCTGCTTAATATCTTCTAGCATTAAACGGTAATCGCGCACCGCTGGAAACTCACTAATATTGCGATTTGGCAAGGTACTATCAGGGTTATCGACAGCAAGTAAATGTTTAATACCGTATGTCTTTGCCGCATTTAGAATTGGCAGTGAGTCATCGACAAATAAAGTGCGATGGGCATCGAACTTTACCCGTGCCTGTAATCTTTCCCATAGCAGCTGAGACTCTTTGGTTACGCCGAACTCATGGGTAGAGATGAGGTTGTCGATATGTGCGTCGAGCTGGGTATGCTCTATCTTTAGCGCCAAACTGTTTGGGTGCGCATTGGTCACTAATACCACCTGCCTGCCTGAGTCATGAAGCGCATCAAGGAACGGAATTGTATCGTCACGAAGGGCGAGCAAATGTGCCAGCTCACGCTTCAGCGGCATAAACTCATTTTCTAAGTCCATTTCGAGAGATTCAGCCCAGTAATCTAAGCAATACCATTGAATTTGCCCGAATACTGACTCATATCGCGCAGTCATTTCACGTTGACTCTGCGCCTCTGAAATTCCTCTTATTTGTGCTAATCGTTTAGGCAAATGATGTAGCCAGAACTGGTTGTCGTAATGAAGGTCCAGCAAAGTGCCGTCCATGTCTAACAGTACAGTTTCTATTTCATTCCAGGGCAGAAAGGGCAAGCGATTTTCCTTATAATGAAGTAAGCTAAGAAATTGTATACAAGTATGATAACAAAGTTGTAGCGATAGACATGCCAAAAATTGATCCGAACAAACCGTTACCACAAATTCATTCTCGTGAAATCGTTGCGCAAAGCAAACTCTTCAGGGTAGAACGCTTAGACCTTGAGTTTTCGAACGGCGCCACCCGTGAATTCGAGCGGATGGCTGGCGGAAACAGGGGCGCGGTAATGATAGTGCCTATGCTTGATGAAAACACCATGGTGTTAATTCGTGAATATGCTGCCGGCACACATTCGTATCAACTAGGCTTCCCAAAAGGTTTAATAGACCCTGGCGAAACTGCCATTGAAGCTGCTAATCGCGAACTACAAGAAGAGGCAGGCTTCGCGGCCAATGATCTTGTGGAGCTTCATAAGGTCAGCATGGCGCCCACTTTCTTTAACGCCAATATGACCATTGTTTTGGCTCGAGACTTGTATCCAAAGCAACTTGAAGGCGACGAACCTGAGCCTCTTGAGGTGATTCACTGGCCTTTAGATGAAGCAGATGCTTTACTTGCACGAGAAGACTTTGTAGAAGCACGCTGTATAGCCGCGCTGTTTTTAGCTCAAAAGTGGTTTAAGGAACAATAAACAATGCCCGATGACGCCCATGCCGACCTACTAGAACTTGCGAAAGAAATTGCCATCGAAGCGGGTGAAGCCGTATTAGAAGTATACGATAAAGGGGAGTTTGACGCTTATCAAAAAGACGATGAGTCTCCCGTTACCAGCGCAGATTATTTGGCAAATGATATCATCAACAAGCGCTTACAAGCCGCAACGCCTGATATCCCAATCCTCTCAGAGGAAAACAAACATGCAAGTCTAGAAGAGCGAAAGCATTGGCCTCGATACTGGTTAATCGATCCCATCGACGGAACCCAAGAATTCATTGCTAGAAGCGGTGATTTCGCAGTAAACATTGCGCTAATAGAGAATAATGAGCCGACAATAGGCGTTATCTTTTGGCCGCCAGGGCAGTCGCTATATTACGCCCAGAAAGGCAAAGGTGCGTTTAAGTCATCACCTGATGGCGATCACCCAATAAGCGTACGCAAGCTAGACGACCCTAAAAATAGTGTGGTGATGATTGCAATAAGCCGTCGTCAGTCGAGAGAAAAAGTGCTCAGCAGAATGTGCGCCAAGCGCGTATATCAAACGCTTCCATTGGGAAGCTGTTCCCTGAAAGCCTGCTTTATTGCCGAAGGAAAAGCTGATGTGTTTATGCGCATCGGTATTACCGGCGAATGGGACACTGGCGCATCGCAATGCATTGTTTCTGAAGCGGGTGGGAGTATTGCCGCCGCTAACTTCGAACCTCTTACCTACAATCAGCGTCATTCGCTAGAGAACCCAGATTTTGTGGTAATGGGCGATCAAAGGGTGCCATGGCAAGATGTAGTCCAGTATGATGACTTCGTAAACCCACATCAGCACTAGCGCGTAATAATTTACTTAGCGCAGCGTGTTAACCTACGTATAATAGCGTAGTAATGTTGCTGGGCCACATTACTCTGGTAGTGGTTAAATCAAGCCAGATGGAACCAAAAAGTAAAAGGAGTAACCTATGATGACTACACGTATTCGCACGTTGTCTGCAGCATTGCTCGCATGTGGGCTAGCATTTCCCGCCGCAGCCGATTGGTCAATAGACGGCGAAACAAGTGCACTACACTTCTTATCGACGAAGAATGCACAAGTCACCGAAGTACATAAGTTTGATAGCTTTGATGGTACGCTGTCTGACGGTGGCAAACTTAACGTGGCGGTTGACTTATCGTCAGTGAATACAGCCATTGATATTCGCAACAAGCGAATGCAAGAGATGCTGTTCAACGTGACCAAGTTTGCACAAGCGACATTTGAGGCCAACTTGCCTGAGTCGATGATGAACCTGAAATCGGGCCAAGTTGTTAACGGGAAGGTAGACGGTATTTTGATGTTGCACGGAAAAGCCGTTCCTACGTCATTTGCTGTTAAAGCAAGTAAAGTAAACGACGATACGCTTACCGTATCAACCACGTCACCAACGTTAATTAAAGCAGAGTCTTTTGGACTTGCTGAAGGCGTAGCTGCACTTCAAAAAATTGCAGGGCTTAAGAGCATAACAACAACAGTACCCGTAACGTTTTCAGTTACGTTTACTCAATAAAACATTGTTATTGCCGCCGTCTATCGATAAAAAGCTAGGTGGCACGTGACTAAACGCAATAAAAAACCGCACACATGTGCGGTTTTTTTGTTTTGATATCTACTGTGAGTCTATTATGCGCTGTTAGGAAGCCTGTGACGCATAGGCAAAGGCTTTTGACTTAGTACTTGCTCTGGCATGCTCTGCCACACGTTATCAGGAAGCGCAGGTACTTCTGCCTTGTGCTGTGATATAGCGAAATACCCCATTGCAACGCGTAAACGCTTAAGTGCTTTACACTCATTCACTTCCTGGTCAATGACAAACACGCCCCACTTACGCATGGCTATGCCTAGTTTATCGCTGCTTGTTAAGCGGATAACCGGCGCCGCTAACACCATGCCTACTAATACGGGTAACAACCACATAAATAGCGACGGGGTAAAATAGAAGGTCGTTACGCCCCACGCTACCGCTAAACAGCTCATAATTTGCGTGTGTTTAATTGCAACTTTCCATGGCACTTTGCGCCCTTCACGCTCTTGCGCTTCCCATTTAACAGAGTGGCCAACAAAAACGCTAATCACAAAATAACTGTGATAGAACATCATTAGCGGCGCAATAAGCACGGCCATAGTTAATTCAATTGCTGCCCCTTTAAGCAAAGACCACGCGCCACCAAATTCGCCACGACGTTTTATTAAAGCTAAA
The DNA here is from genome assembly GCF_017849675.1 of Alteromonas sp. AO-Serp. Classification (NCBI taxonomy): domain Bacteria; kingdom Pseudomonadati; phylum Pseudomonadota; class Gammaproteobacteria; order Alteromonadales; family Alteromonadaceae; genus Alteromonas; species Alteromonas sp. AO-Serp. The sequence goes on along the minus strand of NZ_JAFLMX010000090.1, from coordinate 15,666 downwards.
GTAATACCGAGAAGTTTAGGCAAGAATAATAAGGCCGCCGTACCCCACATGGTTACCATCATCATGTCTTGGCGCGCTACCTGCCAACTAGGGAAAAGCTGGTATTCAGACACGAAGAACTCTGGCACTGACGTGGCGCGAATTAACGCATCTGCTGTACCTAGCGACAACATGCAAAATAGTATGAGTGAAGAGATGTACGCAAACGCACCAAATAAGAAGTGCAGGCGGTTTGCCATTTTAAGACCTTTAACGTTCAATAACCCTAAATGCTGTATGTTGCCCTGCACCCAGCGACGGTCGCGAATTGCGTAGTCAACAATGTTACTTGGCACTTCTTCATAGCTGCCCGTGGTGTCGGTAAGCAAGTAGGCCTGCCAGCCAGCACGGCGCAGTAGCGCAGCCTCAACAAAGTCATGACTTAAAATTTCACCACCAAAAGGCGCGCGTCCTTCGAGGGTAGGTAGCCCGCAATGCTGCATAAATGGTGCAATACGAATAATGGCATTGTGCCCCCAATAGTTTGCACTGTCTGTTTGCCAAAACGATAGACCTGTCGCCAACATTGGGCTGTAAAGGTGAGCAGCAAACTGCACAAAACGACCAAAGAAGGTGTTTTGACGTACCGGCATTGGAATGGTCTGCACTAACGCCGTATCAGGGTTTTGCTCAATACGACGCGCCAAGTTTTGCATGCGCTCACCGCTCATCACGCTATCAGCATCTAACACAATCATCGACTCGTAGTTTGCACCCCAGCGTTCACAAAACTCTTTGAGGTTGCCCACTTTTCTGTGCAGATTCTGTTCGCGACGACGGTAAAACACTTGGCTAGAGAAGGCACCTAAACGTTTCTTCAGTCGGGAAAAGGCACGTAGCTCTGCATCCGCTTTTTCCATATCGCGGGTGTCGCTGAGCATGAAAAAGTCGAATTTAGAACTGTTGTCACTTTCCATTAATTCGCGAATACAAGCTTCAAACCCCACCATAATACGGCGGGTATCTTCGTTATAAACCGGCATGACGACAGCGTGCTTTTGCGTTAATGACACAGAAGTATCAGGAGGCGTTTGATTTCTGCGCAAGCTCAACGGGTCGATGTTAAAAAGCTGCAGAAAGAAACCGATAATGCCTGTCCAAAACGCCATACACAACCATGCGAACAGGGTTAGCCCCAACCCTAACTGTGCAATCTCTAAGTTGGTAAGGCCGTTAGGTAAAAAGATCTCGTACAAACTCCAACCGGCCAGTGCCGTGCTTGGAATAACTAGCATTGCCATGATAAACAAACGCATATGCTCTCCTTTTAAGATGAAATGTGAAGCACGTGCAGTGCCATCACTTTTAACCTGAGGCACGGCTTTAGCCTCGTCCGATACCGCTATGCAAGCGCAATTATTTTGGTTGGTAGACATAATTCCAAACCTCACTCACACGTTTACCGTCTTTCTCTATGTAAGCGCGCATATCTACCGTCTGCTTTTCTTTCGGCTTAACAAAGAAGGTGGCCCGCCACTCTTGTCCGTCAGCAACGGGGTAAAGTCGCTGCTGAGAAATCGTGCCGTTAGTACCCTGTACCACCAACTTCATCGACTCGTTATCAAAAGCAATGGCAGAAGGCGCGCTGAAGTCCACGCTGAACTGTCGTGTCGTATTTAGACTGTCGTTTTTAAACTCGTCACCCGGCAACACAGCCTTGCCTTGGCGGGTACGTACTACTGAGGCCAGTTCACTGACAAACGGATTTTGTTCTACGGTTTTAAGCTCGTAAGCGAAATACAGTGATTCGCCCGAATTGAATGGCTTTTCAGGCGTCCAAAATGCCACGATATTGTCGTGAATTTCGGATTTAGTCGGAATTTCGACGACTTCTAATCGGCCTTTCTCAAAACCTGCTTCTGGCGTCACCCAAAGCCCCGGGCGTATATGGTAATTAGCCTCTGCGTCGAGGTAATTATCCCATTCGCCGTCGCGCTGAAGCATGCCGAATCCTTTAGGGTTTGCGTCGCTAAGTGACGTGACTTGAAGGCGTGCAGGATTAGTCAGTGGACGCCAAATTTCTTCACCAGCGTGAGTTACCATAAGCACACCGTCACTATCATGCACCTCTGGACGATAGTCGTCATGGCGCTTTTCTGTGTTCTCGCCATACAAGAACATACTGGTAAACGGTGCAATGCCTAGCTTGCTCACGTCATCTCTGGCAAATAACCAACTCTCTACCTTAACGCTGGTATCAATATCAGGCTGTATAACAAATTTGTACGCGCCCGCTACAGAAGGGCTTTCAAGACGCGCATAAACAGTAATAGGTTTACCCTCACTCGGTTCTATGACCCAGAACTCAGTGAAGTGGGGGAACTCTTCGCCTTTGGCTAGCGCCGTATCAATCGCAAGACCTCGTGCAGAGATACCGTACACTTGATTTTTACCTACAAGACGGAAGTACGATGCCCCCAAAAATACAGCAAATTCGTCTTTGTACTCTTCGTTCTTGATAGGGTAGTGAACGCGAAATCCAGCAAAGCCTGACTTTTCGTCCGTTAGCCCAGCTAACCCCGACGCAGACCCGTCGTAGTTGAACATGTCACTGTTGAACGCTAGGCGTTCAGGCTTATTGCTTTCACCAATAGTGTGGATAGTGACAGGGTATTCATATAAAAAACCCGGGTGAAAAAACTGCAGTTCGTAGTCATTCTCGCCATGCCAAAGACTCTGCTCGGGCTTGAAGCGAATTGAACGATACGTGGTGTAGTCAATTTCTTTAAGCTTGCTGTTTAACCCGTGATCGTCCTGCTCGTAGCTCTCTGTCGCTGACTGGCGTGCAGCATCAATAATTGACTGAAGAACCGGCGATGCTTTTTGAGGCTGATTGTCGTTGTTAACCTCAACTGCACCGGCTTGTTGAAACGCAAATAATGCGATGACACTGCTCATCGCTAAAAGAAGGTGTGACAGCTTATTGCGCTGGCGCACATTCGTTTGTAAATCTTTACCGAAAATTGAAACTGGCTTAGCCATTTGTCCTCTCCTTATGAAAACAATGGTTATCCAGATGACCATCAATAACTCGTTACACGCCTTACTTACTGAAAGCGTCTTTTACAAAAACGGTATTGATTGAAGCCACGCGAGAAAGGCGCTCTCTTCCTTTCTTTATCCACTAATATCGTGAAAAACCGAATTCCTTGCCGAAGGGCTAAAGTGAATGTTGGATAACACACAGAGACTTGAGCAAAAGCTGTTCCAACACGAAATAGTCGCCGTTATTTTTTATATTTTTCATAATTTACAATGCTTTACAAACACACACATTGTGGATTAGTGGAGAACACTGGCTTGTAAAAATGTCCGATGAGTTAGACAAAAGGATAACTGTTGTTTTTTAGAGACAGTTTTATGTGCCAACGTTTTACTAGGAATACATCAAACTTTGATTTTGAACATTTCAAATGTGTAGCCTCTAAAAAGCCAGACGTATTTTATCTATAAATATTAGCGACATAGATAAATTAAGACATATCAAAATAGTGATTTAGTACGAAGTTGGCAAACGCTTTGCTATTCATCATGTTGATAAATAAATCGGACACTATTTCTTAACGGAAATAACAAAGATGGCATGAAGGCAAGTACGGCTTTGTGTTCATCAACCAAGTAGCCTTTTGTAGCGCGCTGTTAAGCGCTGACTTGCGCTTGGGTTTGCACATTTATAACAAACCGAGAACATTCGCGATGAACAAGGTGGGTTACTTAACATACTAAGGAGTTATCACATGCGTAAATCATTCACACTTATTGCAGCAGCACTAACTGCGGCAACACTTCCTCTTACAGCTATGGCCGACAAGCCTGACTGGCGTTACGTAGAAGGTGGTTACACCAAAATGGACTTTGACGACAATGAGTCTTTTGAACCAGACGGTTTAACCGTTAACGGTAAATACCTATTAAACAGCAACTGGTACCTAAACGGCGAGTATAGCTTCTTTGAAGAGGGCAACTTTGACTTTGATATGCTGACACTAGGTGCGGGTTACCGTTTACCTGTTAACGCGACAACAGACGCGTATTTTGGTGCCAACTTAGAGCGTATTGACGGTGACGTAAACGACGAAACAGGTTACAGCATTAATGCTGGCCTTCGCTCGATGATCACAGAGCAGGTAGAGCTGGCGGGTGAAGTTGGCTACTACGATGTAGACGATGGTGAAGCGACATTTAGAGTAGGCGCCAACTATTACATCACGCCACAATGGGCTGTGGGTGCAAACTACAGAATCATTGATGATTTAGACATTATGCAGGTAACTGCACGTTACGCGTTTTAAGCCTTCCTCTCCTCAGGTAGGTAGCCGGGTTGCTCGACCCGGCTTTTTTGTGTCTATTGTTCTTCAGCTTCGCTTGGCTCAATATCTTCTTTTCTTTTGATATCTACACTTTCATGAAGCTCTGAATAGACCAGCACCGCCTCACCCGACTTGAGTCTGTTTAACACTTGCTGCACTTTCACATCTAGCGCAACTTCTTCAGCGCCGTAGTCCGTGCCCTCTCGCAGAACAAAAGACTCAGCCAAGCTATAAAGCGTATCGGCTTCTAGCGCGTCAATGGGGATTATCATTCACACTCCTGATAAAAAGCGTTTGGGTAAATTATTAGGACATCAACATTAGCGGCTGACATAACGACACGTAGTATTTACAGGTAAGGCTTCACTTACAAAACGTTTCACCCGTTCGTGCAGCCATACTTTAGGATTTAATATAGAACCTTGCATGAACCCAACGTGACCGCCTCGTTCACTTAGCTCCACGGTAACGTTGCGCGCAAGCTCTTCTTCCTTAGGCACAATTAAGTGATTCATAAAGGGGTCATCAATGCTATGCAATACCAGTGTAGGACAGTGGATCGCGCTTAAAAAGTGATACGCACTACACTTTTCATAGTAGTCTTGAGCGTCTGCAAAGCCGTGAAGCGGCGCTGTGATCTTCTCGTCGAATTGGGTAAAGCTGGTGATCTCTTCCACATCAGTTTTTGTTAGCTGTATAAGCTTGCGATAATCGATGTACTCCATTTTCTTACGCAGCGTATCCTTCATGCTAGTAAGTAAATACTTTTGATATACGCGAGAAAAACCCTGGTTAATTGATTTAGCGCATTCAGAAAGTTTAAGAGGTGAAGAAATGGCAATCGCTGCCTTAAGCCACTTTTGCGCAGGGTTTTCGCCCAACAGTTTCAATAGCATGTTGCCGCCAAGGGAAAAGCCGATGGCCACTTTAGGAATTCGTGGAAATTTATCGTGAAGCCACTCTAAGAAAAAGCTGGGGTCTTCTGTTTCTCCACTGTGATACGCCCGCGCTTTTAAATTTGGCACGCCGCTACAGCCGCGATAGTGCATCATCACCACCTGCCAACCATTCACTGACAATTGAGCCATCATATCGTTCGCATAATGCGACTTAATGCTGCCTTCTAAACCATGAAACATCACCACGATACCCGATGTTTCCTGCGGTTTTGGCCCCCACGCCACATCGACGAAGTCGTCATCGGGTAATGTGAGACGCTCCATGTCGTAAGACAAAGGCAACCGCTTTTGAATAAAACGCGGCCATATGGTTTGCACATGACGGTTCTTCGCCCACCCTGGCACCTTGAAGCTGCTTTTTATTATCTTTCCATGCGATAGCGCTGATTTACTCATTTTGTTTTCTTATTGTGTTTTTACGATAGTTGGTTAACCACTAGGCTCACTAGTTGGCGCGCCTCGTTGTTGTCTCGCAGTCCGTATGCATTTATAAACGCTGCGATAGACGCGTTAAATACGTTAGACGATACAGATTGCCCTTGACCCAGATGCGTGACTGGCTGCTCATTGAACGACGCAACAATATCGTGCTGCTGCTGTCTTTCAAGCTCTAGCTCTTGTGCTTTGAGTGCGTCATATTCTGCTTGGTCTCCGCCTTTTTCGGGGCTCGCAGCCTTCCGCCTTGCACGGTGATACTGTAACTTTTCTTCGGTCGCATTTGATGCCGCAATCACTGCCTTAAGCTGTGGCAAATTAATGATGACATTATTCTCTAAACACCAGCAAATCAGCAAGAGAACGTTTACATTAACCTTGTGGTTGTCTTGCAGTAAAAGCGCAAGGGGAGCCATATCACCTTTGGTATAGCGAGAAACGCTATACTCCCAAAACGCGCGGTTTTCGATATTAGGCGTTGGCATTGTCATACTCTTCTCGTTTTAGCTCAATTTGCTCTTGGGCATCTAGCCATGCCATCTCTTCTTCTTCAAGCTGTTGCTTAAGCTGAGTTTGCTTGTCGAGTAGGCCCATAAGCTCCGCTTTTTTGTCTTCGCTGTAAAGCGAAGTATCGGCAAGTGACGCTTCCACCTCAGCCAAAGCAGCACTACATTTCTCCATGGCTTTTTCGTGTTTTTCAATGGCTTTTTTAAGTGGCGCAACCCTTTGCCTAAACTCGGCTTCACGGCGTTTTTCTTCTTTACGATCTAATTTGCGTTCCGGCTTACTCTGCGCGCCAGTCTCTTGTTGCTCTTCGCTTTTGGCGTCGCTGTTGGCCTTGGCTTTTTCCGCTGCCTGCTGTTTTAAAATCCAGTCGCGATAGTCGTCCAAGTCGCCTTTAAATGGTTCAACTTCGCCACTGTCTACCAAATAGAAATCCTCACATACCGAGGAGAGTAAGAACCGGTCGTGCGAGACCAGTACCATGGCGCCTTCAAAACCTTGAAGCGCGATATTTAGCGCATGGCGCATTTCCAAATCTAAGTGGTTGGTAGGCTCATCCAGCAGCAATAAGTTAGGCTTCTGATAAACAATTAACGCCAATACTAAGCGCGCCTTTTCACCGCCCGACATAGGTGCCACGGGCGCTAATGCTTCATCGCCATTAAATCCAAATCCGCCCAGATAGTCGCGAAGTTGCTGCTCGGTGACTTTTTCGTCAATGCGCTGCAAATGAAGAAGCGGAGTAGCGTTAGCATCTAATGTTTCTAACTGATGCTGAGCAAAGTAACCAATCTTAAGGCCTTTAGCCGTATTAAAAACACCTTGTTTTGGCGCATGCACACCCGCCAATAGTTTGATTAGCGTAGACTTACCCTGTCCGTTTCTACCTAGAAGACCTATTCTGCTGCCAGGTACTAAATTGAGTTTCACCTGTTGCAGCACAATATGGTCGTCGTAACCCAGCTGTATCTTTTCCATTTGCACAAGCGGGTTTGGCAGTGCCGACGGCGGCGCAAAAGAAAAGCTAAATGGGCTTGCCATATGGGCTGGCAACAAGGTTTCCATTTTCTCCAACTGCTTAATACGACTTTGCGCTTGCTTAGCTTTACTCGCTTTAGCTTTAAATCGGGTAATAAACGAATTGAGGTGCGCTACTTTTTGCTGCTGCTTTTCATATTCAATGTTTTGCAAGCGAATACGTTCAGCGCGCTGGGTTTCGTAAGACGAGTAGTTACCGGTGTAGGTGATAAGCTTCTGTTGTTCAACACTGATAATTTGCGCAACCGTGTTGTCGATAAAGGCTTTATCGTGCGAAATCAGCAACAGCGTTCCCGCATAGCGTTGAAGCCATTTCTCTAGCCAAATAACGGCGTCTAAGTCTAAGTGGTTAGTAGGTTCATCAAGCAGCAGTAAGTCTGAAGGACAAAGCAGCGCTTGAGCTAGGTTTAGGCGCATACGCCAGCCACCTGAAAAATCGCTAACTGGTGCGCTTAACTGCACATTGGTAAACCCAAGACCCGACAGAATGGTCGCTGCGCGAGCTTCCACGTCGTATGCTCCCGCTTGCTCGAGCTGCCCGTGAATTTGGCCAATCTTTACACCGTCGCCGCTTTTTTCAGCGGCTTCTAATTGCGCTTGTAGATTACGTAAATGTTTGTCACCGTCCACCACATAGTCTATCGCGGTTCGGTCAGTTGCTGGCGTCTCCTGTGCCACGCTTACAATTCGCCAGTCATTCGGTACGCTGCAGTCGCCAGCATCGACACTTAACTCACTTCTCAGCAGTGCAAAAAGCGTGGACTTTCCGCAGCCGTTGCTGCCAATCAGCGCTACTTTGTGGCCTGGAAAAACCTGCGCCGACGCCTCTTCTAGCAACATTTTGCGACCGCGAAGTAGCGATACATTTGAAAGCTTTATCATGAGTAACCTGTGATGGAACAAACTAGGGCGCGTATAATATCAAAAACTTAAGGTAAAAGCTGATCAACACTTACCATTTCAAGGTATAATAATCGCGAAATTCTCCAAAGGTGTATGTATGTCAAAACGTGTAAAACGCCGCTTTGTTGCAGGGGCTACGTGCCCAAAATGCCAAGAGCTAGATACGATTTCGTTATATTTTGAAAATAACGTAGAAAAGTTGGAGTGCGTTGCGTGTGGATACAATGAAGCGCAAACTGATGAAAAGGTGAGTGCCGCCACACGCTCAAACGAAAATGTGATTGGCATCTTTAAACCGCACTAACATTCCTACCCACGTCTCAGTAAATCTTACCGTTAAGCCTGTGTAACACCTTACAACGCTGTGCTCAGGCTTTTTGCAAACGTCTCTTCGTGCCACGCCAACGCTGGGTATCCTCGTTGCCTAACGAAAGAGGTTGCTCAGGCATAATTTTTGTATTTCCTTCGCAAAGGAGTGAAATATGAAACATGCTAAAAAACGTGTCTGCTATGTCCTTATAGCCTTGTTGCTTACGCTTATTGCCATAAGACTTTACTTGCCTTACGCCGCAGCTTCATACATCAACACGACGCTGAGTCAGTCAAAAGAGTATAACGGCCGCGTGGGCGATGTAGATTTAATGCTATGGCGCGGCGCATACAGTTTAGAACATGTTTTGCTTTATAAGGCGAACGGGCAAGTAGATAGGCCGCTATTTAAAGCTGACTATGTGGAGTTTACGCTTTCATGGTCACAGCTTTTCAAAGGTGCAGCGGTGGGAAAAGTAATTGTTAATTCCCCCGAGATTAATTTTGTAGACGGCAACACGGAGGAGAGAAGCCAGTCTGGTAAGGATGAAAACTGGTTATCTATCGCCGACCAACTCTTCCCGTTACGCATCGATAAGCTAACTATTAACCAAGGAAAAGTCGCTTTCCACAACCCCGATACTTCTCCGGCTATCGACATTGCGCTTCATGATATTCAGCTTGAAGTGAATAACTTGGTGAATAGCGACAACTTGTCAGACTCACGTGTAGCAACGGCCAAAGCGCAAGGACAAACGGCACAGCAGGGCACGATATCCTTAAACGCTAAACTCAACCCCGCAACAACAGCCCCCACATTTGACGTTGATATTCAAGCTGACAACGTTGGACTAGTGAACTTTAAGAACCTACTTGATACCTACGCACCGTTTGATCTGGAAGCCGGCACACTCACGCTTGCGGCTGAAGTGGCGTCTAATGAAGGGAAAGTAAAAGGCTATATCAAACCCATTTTGCATAATGTGGAGGTATTTTCTTGGAAGGGTGACATTGAACGTGACGGCGATGGTTTTATTGAAGGCAGTATCGAAGCCATTTCCGCGTTTGTCACCGAACTGTTTGAAAACCAAAGCGAAGAGCAAATTGCCACACGCATTCCTGTTGAAGGCGATTTATCAAGCCCTGACACCCAAACATGGGAGGCATTTACCGCGATTTTAAAAAATGCATTTATCGAAGCTTTTAACGGCGATGTGGAGAAAAGTATAGAGTTGGATAGACTCGAGCTGGATAAGTTGGAAGCGCCGGAAGGCTCTGAAAATTAAGAGCCCTCGCCGCTGAGCGCTCTTAAATAGTACAGCTATCGCCACAGTCGTTGGCGCCGTCGCGCATACCTTCAATCTCTTGACTCTCTTGCTTGTCTTTTTCAGCCTGTTTCTCTGCTACTGACTGCTCAACAGAGTCAAAATCGATGCTATCAAACGCATCCATATCAAAATCGCTCATAACTCACTCTCTTAAATAGTAAAAAAGGCTTCTTTTTGCTGAAGCCTTTGTATCGGGGCGCAAGTGTAATTCAAATGTATATCCTGGCTAAATGAAGACTTCGCCTAACTCATAACAAGATGAACTAGCGTGATGTTTTTTTAACACTACTGCACATCAACGAAGCGCCTTTGATGTCTTTACAGGCCTCACCCCACGATGAGCGACCCACAATAAGTGTCATCGCCAATGGACGTGCTCCAAATAAATACCGCGCTGCAATTGCTACTGCGCTTCAATTATTCTAGTAATGCGGAGGCGGGGTTTCTTCTGACTGCTTAGCAATATTAGACGGCTCGATAGACTTAACGCGGTCAACGACATGGCGTACTTTAAAGGCTAAATCGTCAAGCTGCTTTTGCTGCGAAGACAGCGCATCGTTTAGCGCCTCAATGGTGTGCTCCTGAAACGCAACTTTAGTTTGAAGCTCTTCAATATAGCTATTGGCGCTATCTATTTGCTGTTGTAGATGCTCAGCGCTTTTCTCTGTCATGTAAATTCTCTATCTCTCTCGTTGCCATTCTTCGGCAAGGCCACTACTGCTTATAGACAATATATTATCATTGGGGAGGAAGGCGACGCCATACACAACTGCGGTCGGCGGTGAAACTGACTCTCGTGAAGCAACCTGTATGGACTGCACTTGCTCGCCAGTTTCCAAATCCCACAGGTATACTTTTCTGGCGGGAGAGCCTGTTAGTAAAAACTGACCATCTTTGGAAAACTCAACGTCTGTGAAGATTTTCTGACGCGCTGCATATTTGAGGGATGCCACAGGCTGCCCGGTTTGCACATTCCACACTTGCGACTTGCTCTGGCTGTCCGCAGTAAAAGCAAAGCGGCCTTCATCATCAAGCGCTACTTTTGTTACTCGCGTGGGGTGGGTGAATGTATGAATTATTTGCCCAGTGTCAGTGCTCCATAAATACGCTATGTAATCGTTGCCCCCCGTCAATGCGAACTTACCGTTAGGGGAAATATCAATGGAGTTAACCTTTTCTTGATGCCCTAAAAACTCTAGTCGACGCGAAGTACGAGGTTCAAAGTACATCACTTTGCCATTTGAGCGCGCCACCAGTATGCCGTTACCATTATTGGTAACCACCACATCTCTAATTGATGACTCGTCGATGCGCCAAAAACCTTCAGGTTCGCCGGTCTCCAGACTCCATAAGGCAAACGCCTCGCGGTCAGCGGTCACAACATAGCGTTTGTCGGCGCTAATGTGCACTGACATGACCAGGTTGTCACCTTCACCTTGGTGGCTCCAGTGATAAAGGGGCTCAGTTTGTCCAATTCGCCATACGTTTACCCCATTATTCACGCCAGAAACCACCGCTAACGTGCCGTCGGTAGAAATATCTGCGGCATAGGCGCCTTCTTCTACATGACGCCACTGCTGTATTGGCGTAGTATCAGGGACAGAGCATCCCATGGAATTACCTATAAGTACGATGAGTAACGCTATTCTATGGAACATTTGAGGCCTAAACATAATCAAATGGGTTTCGCTTTGTAAACGCTAGGTTTAACATAGCATGGATCACGCATCTTTAACTATCGTGCACACTGCCTTGGATGCAGCAGTATAGACATAGACGCATGATGATAAAAATTTATGGAGACGTTTTTATGCAGAAGTCGCTCGTTGCCTTATCTACTATCGCTGCGCTAGGCCTTTTCGCTTGCCAGCCAAATACATCTGATGAGGCCGCTTCTACAAGCGCTGATAGTGCAAAAACAACTTCTGTTTCAGCAGAAGAAATGACAGATACGCAAAAGCAAGCTTACGCCATGGGCGCAAGCATGGGTTTGTTCGTTAGCAACCGTGCCGAACAACAAGAGCAACTGGGTTTAACATTAGACCAAGATGCGCTACAACAAGGCTTTAAAGACGGTCTAAACGACACCCTTAAGTTTACGCCAGAGCAGATTCAGCAAATCGCTCAACAAGGCGAAGAAGTACTTCGCGCTAAGCAGCAAGAAATGGCGGAACAAGCCGCTGAAAAAAATATTGAAGCTGGCCTAGCTTACCTAGAAGAAAACGGTAAGAAAGAAGGCGTGGTAACTACCGAGTCTGGTCTTCAGTACGAAGTACTTGAAGAAGGCGAGGGTGCAAGCCCAGAAGCGACAGACATGGTTAAAGTTCACTACCGTGGCACCTTGCTAGATGGCACAGAATTCGACTCATCTTACAAACGTGGCGAGCCAGCAGAATTTCCACTTAATCGCGTTATTTCTGGTTGGACTGAAGGCGTTCAATTGATGAAAGAAGGCGCAAAGTATCGCTTCCATATCCCATCTGAACTTGCTTATGGTGCGCGTTCTACTGGCGCAATCACGCCAAACTCGACGCTTATCTTTGACGTTGAGTTGCTAGAAGTGGTTAAGCCTGAAGCAGAAGCGCCAACGGAATAAGTTAGTGCTTTAAGAAAAAGAGAAAGCCGACGCATAGCGTCGGCTTTTTTGTTTTAGTGAGTCAGCGTGATCCTTGCTTACCTTTTCCCTACGAGCCAGTGGATTTTCACCACGCGCGTACCCAAATAGTAAAGTGGGTTATTCAATATGCTTGGTGCCTCGAATTACACTATTAAGCTTAGTCTAAATCGACCAAATTTCACGGTCTATTCCAAGCCTTTTTGGAACAATTTCGCCTTAAAACTTGGTGCTTAAAACAAAAGGTTTTAACGCTGAGGGGCGCGCCGTCTTTCAGTGTGTACCTTAAACGTAGCAAAATGATTTAACAGAGACTGACCCACCTTATACATAGCACAACCTAAAATAAGATATATCACGGTTTGCATACTATTTAAGCGAACAACGATATCAAGCAAGGCATACAACAATAACAGCGCGCCGCTTAAAAACAGCATAAAACCGATGATAGTACCGCTGGTTTGGAACGGATCGTTCCCCGACCTTCGACGGTTCAACATTGGTATCCTGTTACGCATTCATTTCCCCTAATGGTTTGACTATTATTTATACTACGACACTAAACGAAAGGTTTATGTTCAATAATTATTCAATCTGTCTCTTTTGTCACTTTTTGACGTACAGAAAGATTGCGTTTTGCCTTATTACCCACATAAAGTAGGGGTAATTAGCTGGATTATTTATAGGACATTGTGAAAACACCGCTTATCACTCGAAAGGGCTACTTAAAGCTTAAACAAGAACTGGATTTCTTGTGGCGTGAAGAACGACCTGAAATTACTCGCAAGGTAACCTGGGCAGCGAGCCTTGGTGACAGAAGCGAGAATGCCGACTACCAGTACAATAAGAAGAAGCTACGGGAAATTGATCGCCGCGTACGCTACCTTCGCAAGTGCTTGGAAAACCTAAAGGTTGTGGACTACGATTCACAGCAAGAGGGTAAGGTCTTCTTTGGTGCCTGGGTTGAAATTGAAAACGAAGCGGGCAAGGTGATGGAACTTAGGCTCGTGGGCTACGACGAAATTTTCGGCCGAAAGGATTACATTTCTATCGACTCTCCGATGGCGCGAGCACTGCTTGGCAAAGAAGAAGACGATGAGTTTGTTGTAAAAACCGAAACGGGCACGAAAGAGTGGTGGATAAACCGTATTTGGTACGACGCAACAGACAAACTGTGAGCACTAATATGCCCTATTTAATCACCCATTTGTAACACAATGATCAGACGACTTCCCCTACACCGCGGTGATATACTCACCGCTCCTATTTTCACTACCGACGCTGTGTATATAAGCCTTTCACACACCGTTTGTTCGCCATTGCCTGACGCGAATTTTTAGTATCTTAGAGCGACTTATGATTATCAATAAAATTGCAGATGAACTTAGCGTTCAACCTTCGCAAGTAACTGCCGCTGTTAAACTTCTTGATGAAGGGTCTACCGTACCTTTTATCGCGCGCTACCGAAAAGAAGTGACACAAGGCCTTGATGACACACAGCTGCGTACCTTGGAGCAGCGCTTAACCTACCTGCGAGAGCTTGAAGAGCGCCGCGATGTAATCCTTAAATCTATCGAGGAACAGGGCAAACTAACCGACGAGCTTAAAAGCAGTATCACCAGTGCTGACAGCAAAACTACCTTGGAAGATTTGTACTTACCGTACAAGCCTCGCCGACGCACTAAAGGCCAAATAGCGATTGAAGCAGGCCTTGAACCTCTCGCTGATACCTTATTCTCTACCCCAGATACCGATGCTGAAAGTGCAGCAAGCGAATACGTTAACGCAGATAGTGGCATTGCTGATACTAAAGCAGCATTAGAAGGCGCCCGCTATATCTTAATGGAGCGCTTCGCCGAAGACGCTACACTGCTGGCAAAAGTGCGCAAGTACTTAACTGAAAACGCTTATGTAAAAAGCACGGTTGTATCAGGTAAAGAGCAAGAAGCCGCCAAATATAAAGACTATTTCGAACACAGTGAAAAGTACAAGAACGTACCATCTCACCGCGCGCTGGCGATGTTTAGAGGCCGCAACGAAGGCATGCTACACATTCAGCTAGATGCCGACCCGCAGTCAGAAGACAACGGCCCGTCACATTGCGAACATATTATTGCCAGCCATTACGATATTATGCACCGCGGCCGTGGTGCAGATGACTTCTTAGCACAAGTTGTACAGTGGACGTGGAAAATCAAAATTGGTTTACACATGGAAACTGAGCTATTCAGCGCCCTTCGAGAACGCGCTGAAGAGGAAGCCATTGAGGTATTTGCTAAAAACTTAAACGACCTGTTGATGGCCGCGCCTGCAGGTGCAAAAACCACTATGGGCCTAGATCCTGGTTTGAGAACTGGCGTTAAGGTAGCGGTCGTAGACAGCACAGGAAAAGTGGTCGCAACCAACACCATTTTCCCGCATGCACCACAAAACCAGTGGGATAAATCTATTCGCACGCTCACCACGTTGTGCAAGCAATACAAAGTAGATTTAATCAGCATTGGCAACGGTACTGGCTCGCGCGAGACAGACAAACTCGTTGGCGAAATGCTCAAGAACAACAGCGAGCTTACTGCACAGAAAATTATGGTCAGTGAAGCGGGTGCATCGGTGTATTCAGCCTCTGAGCTTGCTTCAAAAGAATTGCCTGACCTTGACGTGTCAATCCGCGGCGCAGTGTCTATCGCTCGACGCTTGCAAGACCCGCTGGCAGAGCTGGTTAAAATTGAACCTAAAGCTATTGGTGTAGGCCAATATCAGCATGACGTAAGCCAAAGCCAGTTAGGCAAGTCGCTAGACCGTGTTATTGAAGACTGTGTAAACGCCGTTGGCGTTGACTTAAACACTGCATCGCCCGCGCTGTTGAGCTACGTATCGGGCTTAAATAAAACACTTGCGCATAACATTGTTAATTTCAGAGACACCAATGGTGCTTTCCCAGACCGTAAAGCGCTATTGAAAGTCGAACGTTTAGGGCCTAAAGCCTTTGAGCAAGCGGCAGGCTTCCTTCGCATTGTAAACGGCACAAACCCACTTGATGCCTCTGCGGTTCACCCCGAAGCGTACCCAGTGGTAGATAAAATTGTAGATACGACCGCTGTTGCGGTTAATGACATCATCGGCAATACCGAGCTTCTAAAAAGCCTGTCGCCAGATACCTTTACCAGCGATGCATTCGGTTTACCAACTGTTAAGGACATTCTAAAAGAGCTGGATAAACCAGGCCG
>NZ_JAFLMX010000261.1:0-8698 GCF_017849675.1 Alteromonas sp. AO-Serp | reverse complement strand
AAACAATCTCGTAGCAAGCAAAAAGGCAAAACGTCGCTTACTGAGCGTGGCGCTTCAAAAAAAGGGAATGCCAGAGCCAACGCGCAGGTCGCAGGACTTCGATTTGGGAAAAGCAAAAAAGCAGCGGATACCAGTGAATGTCAAAAGCCTAACACGGTCACCATTGAAGATTTGGACTGGATGGGCAATGGCGTAGTGCGCGGCAATCCGATGGTATTTGTTGAAGGTGCCCTTGTAGGAGAAACCTGCGACATAGAGGTGCTATCTAGCAAAAAGAAAGTCATTAACGCCAGGGCGACAAACATTCATTCGCCAAGTGATGAAAGACAAGCGCCTTTTTGCCCAGTGTTTGATGCATGTGGTGGGTGTCAGCTACAGCACATAAAGCCTGACGCTGCCCTTGAGCAACGTGACCGTGCTCTTAAAGTGATGATGGAACGCCAGCTTTCAATGAAGCCAAATGTTTGGCAAGCACCTTTAGCAGGGCCTCGCCCTCAATATCGCAGGAAAGCAAGACTGGCTATAGATGCCCGCAACCCCAATCAAATTAAGTTGGGCTTTCGTGAAGCAAATAGCAGTAACGTTATCAATGTAGAAACCTGCCCAATACTGGTCGACCCGCTATCTAGACTTATTGGCCCTTTACGAGATGCGCTTACAGGGTTCGAGTCAGCGCGTCATATTGGGCATATCAGCCTTATTGCAGGCGACAACACCTCACATCTTGTTATTAAACACACCAAAGCCCTTGAAGCTGAGCTTATTGATGCAGTGAGCGAATTGATGAACACGAGTTCATCAGTTGATGCCTACGGTATTGAATTAAAGCTTGAAAATAAGCAGGGGCAAATTCGCAGTGTGGGCCGTGGTACTGATATGGTGATGAACACGGTAAATGCCTGCTCAATTTCACCTAGTGCTAACGACTTTATACAAATTAATAAAGTGGTTAACGAAAAAATGGTTAATCAGGCAATAGGATGGCTAAACCCAAAGCCCAACGAACGTATCGCTGATTGGTTTAGCGGGCTGGGCAATTTTACTTTACCTATTGCTAAGTTAGGTGCAAAGGTTCAGGCGGTAGAAGGTGTGGCAGAGATGGTGCGCCGCGCCAAAGACAATGCACAGCAACAGGGCATTGAAAATGTAGAGTGGCTGCATTTAGATTTGGCTGATAAGACCAACGTCGAGGCTTCATTACAGCTGGGCTTTGATAAGGTACTACTCGACCCCTCAAGAGAAGGGGCGTTGACCGTTTGTCATGCGCTTGTAAAAGCACTACCAAAAACGATAGTGTATGTTTCTTGCAACCCAAGTACGTTTTCTAGAGACGCGAAGGTGTTGATAGAGGGAGGTTATGAAATGGAAAAAGCGGGCGTAGCAGAAATGTTCCCCTTCACCCATCACATGGAAATGATGGCCTTGTTTACGCGAAAGCAGCAGTAACGAGTAAAGGATATGGTATCGACAAGAAAGGTCCACCAAGCCGACCGACCACCCTTTGAAGCGTGGTTAGACAGCCTTGAGTTAAGTGCAGAAACAAAAGAAAAACTAAGTGCAGTGTCATCTATTCCAGAGCGACTGTTGGTTGGTCAGGAAATGGTTGAGATTTTGTGTCAGCTCAATATGGATGACGCAACGCTTCAGGCAGCCTTGGTTTTTCCATATTGCGAACAGCACGCCTTAAGTGAAGACGATATTTATGAAGAATTCGGCGGGGAAATACGCGACCTGATCGTTGGCGTGCGCCGAATGGATGCCATCAAGTCGTTACATGCGCGTAAAGTAAAAGGCTCTGGCTTTGCAGAAAAGTCGGACGAACAGCACATCGACAGTATTCGCCGTATGCTGCTGGCGATGGTAGAAGACGTGCGTGCCGTTGTGATCAAAATGGCAGAACGCATTTGTGCATTGCAACAGGTTAAAAAAGCCGACGAGGAAACCCGCGTTATGGTGGCCCGCGAATGCGCTAGCATCTATGCGCCACTGGCAAACCGTTTGGGCATTGGTCAGTTAAAGTGGGAGCTTGAAGACCTTGCGTTTCGCTATCTACATCCCATCACCTACAAACAAATAGCTCATCAGCTTGACGGCAAGCGCAGAGAGCGCGCCGAGTACATAGAAACCATAGTAGGCGACTTGCAGGGCTTGCTTGATAGCGAAGAAATTCGCGCAGAGGTTTACGGCCGTCCTAAGCACATATTCAGCATTTGGAAAAAAATGCAGAAAAAGCGCCTTACGTTTGAGCAGCTTTTTGATATTCGTGCGGTGCGTATTATTGCCGAGCGACTTCAAGACTGTTACGCCGCGCTTGGTACGGTTCACGCCAGCTATAAGCACCTACCGAACGAATTCGACGACTACATTGCAACCCCAAAACCTAACGGTTACCAGTCTATTCACACGGTTATCGTGGGGCCTGAAGGGAAGTCGGTAGAGATTCAAATTCGCACGCAGAAAATGCATCAGGATGCAGAGCTGGGTGTGGCAGCTCACT
This sequence comes from Alteromonas sp. AO-Serp, assembly GCF_017849675.1. Classification (NCBI taxonomy): domain Bacteria; kingdom Pseudomonadati; phylum Pseudomonadota; class Gammaproteobacteria; order Alteromonadales; family Alteromonadaceae; genus Alteromonas; species Alteromonas sp. AO-Serp. Next base: position 6,201 of record NZ_JAFLMX010000261.1, on the reverse strand, counting down.
GGAAATATAAAGAGGGCAGTACGGGCAAGCAGTCAGGCTATGACGAGCGTATAAACTGGCTTCGTCGCATATTAGCGTGGCAAGAGGAAGTGGCCGAATCTGGCGATTTAGTTGAAGAACTTCGCAGCCAGGTGTTTGACGATAGGGTGTACGTGTTCACACCCAAAGGCGATGTTATTGACCTTCCCCAAGGCGCTACACCGCTTGATTTTGCTTACTATATTCACAGCAATGTGGGACATCGCTGCATTGGCGCAAAAGTGAATGGGCGAATAGTGCCTTTCACTTATTTACTGCAAAGTGGCGATCAGATAGAAGTACTTACCGGAAAAGAGCCAAACCCAAGCCGCGACTGGATGCACCCAGGTCTTGGCTATGTGCATTCATCACGGGCGCGTGCCACTATCCATTCCTTCTTTAAAAAGCAGGACAGAGACAAAAACCTTGCTGCCGGTAAAGAGCTGCTAGAACGCGAACTTCAGCGTGCCCACTTACCTGCCAAAGTACCCAATGAAGCATTTGAGAAGTTTAACTTACAAACCCTCGATGACTTGTACACTGCGGTAGGTGCCGGTGATGTGCGCGTTATGCAGGTGATTAATTTTATTCATCATTTGCAGGAGCCCTCAGCCCCAGAACCCGAAATTAGCCCTAAGGTTAAAACGCGCAAAACTGCTGCCGGGACGGGCAAAAAAGATGCAGTGGTAGTGCAGGGCGTGGGTCACTTAATGAGCCAGCTGGCGAACTGCTGTAAGCCGGTACCAGGCGAAGCAATTTTAGGCTATATCACACAAGGCCGTGGTGTAAGCGTTCATAAAGAAAGCTGCGACCAGCTGCAACACTTGTTGTCACAACACCCTGAGCGTCAGATAGAAGTGAATTGGTCACAAGAGCTTAAAGTGGGCTTTGAGACAGGCATAGATATATTCTGTCACGATAGAACTGGCCTGTTGCGAGATATTACTACGGTATTGGCGAATGAAAACGTGCCGCTTTTAGGCGTGAACAGCCTAAGTGATAAAAATAGACAGACGGCGCTTATCACCATTTCGATAGAGGTGCACGATCTCGACACCGTATCAAAAGTGTTAACCCGATTGCGACAGCTTAAAGGCGTGACTGATGCAAAACGCAAACAAAGCTAAGCTTAGTGAAACGCAGCGGCTGCTTGACATTATGGCGCAGCTGCGCGACCCGCAATCTGGGTGCCCGTGGGATGTAAAACAAACCATGGAAAGCCTAACTCGCTACACCATAGAAGAAGCCTACGAAGTGGCTGATGCTATTGCCACAGGTGATATGCATGACATTAAAGATGAGTTGGGTGATTTGCTGTTTCAAGTGGTGTTCTACGCACAGATAGCCAGTGAATCTAGCGCATTTACTTTTGACGATGTGGCGCAAAGCATTAGTGATAAGCTCGTGCGTCGCCACCCTCATGTGTTTGCGAACGCGCTTGCATCTGAGGGCGTTGGTGACACAAATGAAAACGTCAAGGTCGAACGTACCCTATTGAGTGACAGTGCTTTAAACGCGCAGTGGGATGCTATCAAAGCCCAAGAAAAGCAGCTTAAAAAGCAGCGTTTAAAGCAAGACAACGAAGCAATAGAAAACAGTATTTTAGATAATGTGCCTAAAGGTATGCCGGCACTTATGTACGCGCAAAAGCTGCAGAAAGCCTGTGCAAAGGTAGGATTTGATTGGCCTGATGCCGCACCTGTCATAGATAAAGTGCGTGAGGAAGTGGAAGAGATTCAGCAAGAGCTGGATTTCAAACAGCGAGCACAGGGGGCTTTGAATACTGGTGTTTCGCCTTTAAACAGTGGCGTGCCCGACAACCAACAAGCCATTGAAGAAGAGATTGGCGATGCGCTTTTTGCCATGGTTAATCTGGCAAGACATTGCAAGGTAGATGCTGATACCGCACTTAGAAACGCCAGTAACAAGTTTGCCAACCGTTTTAAAGGCGTAGAGCGCTTAGCGGCTGAACAGGGCGACAAGCTCGACGCATTGACGCTTGATGAAATGGAAGCGCTGTGGCAGCAGGTCAAGCAGTCGTCTAACACTAAATAATTGTACATCGCAGCATACTAAAAGTCTGCTTAGACTGATAACGTGAATGCCGCGCTGGTGCAGAGGTATGTGAGTCTTCAGTTAGAACGAATTACAAATACCGCTGCAGCCAAAAGACAAAATAGACTAGTGCCAGAAGTAAGATGGGCAGCGTTCGCTTTTGTGTTTTGGTTAGAGCAGATGATTTCGTACGCTTCCATGTCATCATCACCCCCGTTGCAGAAAGCGTTGTTAAACCAACACCAAATACAAACCAAATTAACTTAGTCAAAAGCCCACCGAAGTATCCAAAGTGCAGCGGGTCTGCGTATTCATTGAGGTAGTTAGTCCAGGCCATACTTTTGGGCTCTTGTACGCCAACAATACGCTGATTGGTTATATCAATATCTACTTTATGCGCGCGCTCACGTAGTAAAGGGTTATTGCCTATACCTGTGAATCGCAGTGCTGCTGCGTCTGAGGTAGGAAATAGTACACCGGTGATCTGCCAGTCCTCAATGGCTTGCGATGCCTTCTGAAACGCACTGGAAAACTGCGTGGTTGATACAGGGTTAACTTGCTCATAATTTGAAATGACGGTGGCCTTAGGTGGGCGAGGTTCAAATCGATTGCCTGCAACTGCGGCACCGAATTCAAATAAATACCACCAACTGGTTATGACAATGACAATGAAAAACCAGAGGCTCCACAGCCCAAGCAGTTTATGAAGGTCGCTCAGTAGTATTCTTGGGCCTTGGTTTAGGCGGAGACGGGTAATGGCGGTTTTCCAGTTTCGGGTTGTTTTTAGGCCCGTATACAGCGAGATAGCAAGAATGAATGCGAAAAAGGTAACCGTTGGTAAGCCAAGATAATTAGGCATAAACAGATAGCGGTGAAAGTCTCGGAAGAACCGCTGAATCGTTAAAATAGGAATATCGCCTGTCACTTCATAGGTGTACTGATCCACGTGGATAAAGCGGTCATGACCATCGGGGAATTCTGCTCTGACACGGTAGGTGAAATTATCATGTCCCATGGTCGAGATGGATTTTATCTTTGCTTGTTCTGCATAGTTAAGCGTAGCCTCATAGATACTGTTCCACTTAACAATTTCATCATCGGCGCTGTCTAGATCGCTAGGAGGCGTATTAAACGTGCGCATTTCCTCAAACACAAGCCAATCAATTTCATTGGATACCGTAGCAATAGTGCCCGTTGCAACAATAATAAAAAGCACAAGTGAGAGCTGAAAACCTACCCACGCGTGCAAGTTGTATAGCTTCTTTAGGTACTTTCTTTGCGCGGTTTTATCGTTAGTCATGAAATACTTGTGTAAGGTAAAAGACAATCCCTGCATGGTGCAGGGAACATAGTAAAAAGCATGGCGTATAATTGAAAGAAAGAAGGGCTAAGCGCAAGAATTTAACTTAAAAGCGCTGCTTATAAACAGAACTCTAAGCAGAGTTTATGCGCATAGCCAATCCCGAATTTTAAAAAACGCAGTGTCTACCACTTGTAGGTGAATTCTACAAAACCGTTTCTTGGGTTTCCGGGGAAGTGACCTGTGCGCTCAATAAAGCCTGATTCGGCATACTCTTTATCAAATAGGTTATCTATTCTAAATAGTACGCTGTAGTTGTCTACTTCCCAAGTTATCGACGCATCTGCAATGAAATATGACTTCACGTTCTGACCAGACAGGCTCAGTTGGTCGTCAACATAGTTTCCACCAAAGGCAAAGGCGAGATTCCACTCAGGTATTTGGTAACGCGTCCAGAAACCAAATTGATTCTGAGGCGCATTAGCGAAGCGGTCGCCGACACTATTACTAATACCGCCACCGCCATTATCTGCGGTGATTCTTGCGTCGTTGTAGCCATAAGCTACGCTCAAGATCCAATTTGGCGTTATGTCAGTGATAACCTCAACTTCGAATCCGTCACTGGTCACCTCACCCACGGGCGCGACATTATCAATGCCATCGCCTTCAGGGTCTTCGCCGGTAGACTGGAGGAGGTTTTGCCTAGTGATTTGATACACGGCCAATCGCAGTAAGGTGGTTTCATCGAACAGCTCTGCATTCACACCACCTTCAATAATATCTCCGGTCGTTGGTTCAAACGGTCCACCCGCCTGAACTTGCTGATTACTTACCGACTGTGGTTCGTATGAATCTGCCCATTGACCATAAAGTGAAATATTAGCGCTAATTTTATAAATACCACCAACCCTGAAGCTTACGTTTGAATCGTCGAAAATGGCACTAGACGTTTCATCTTCAAACTGGTCGTAGCGCAAACCAGCAACAAAGGTAAACTGCTCCCAAGCGAGTTCATTCAGTACATAGGCACCGTTTCGCGTTTGCTCGGTTGTGCTCAATGGTCTGAATTGTACATTGTAGTTTTCAGACTGCGTTATACCGTAGTTAGGGTTAGTAAGCGTTAGTGGAATGATATCTGATTCAAGTGAAGTCCCGCTTAGATAACGAAGAACGAAATCCTGCTGAAAAGCCGCAGCACCTAAAAGCGCGTCCTCTTTTCCTTTATAAAGGTCAATGCCGAACGCCGTTCTATGGTCTGCACCCAACCACTCACCTGAATATACAAAGTTGGCGCCAAAGCTAAGTTGCTCTTGTTCGCGTAACTGATCTCTAAATTCACGGCCGACAAGGTCTATGTTCCCATCTCCATCGCTATCAATAAGAGCACGTGGCTCATGGTAGTTCTGCTCTTGTTCATTATCTATGTAGCGCAAACGTGTATTGTAGCTTACTGCATCGTTAAGCTGTCCTTCTAGAGAGAGCTGAACAGAGTCAGAGCGCAAATTTAGGAAGTCACTGGCTTCATTATGATTCCAGTCTGGATTTGTGAGAAAGTTACCGCTGTCGTCGACGGGCACTCCGCGCAGTCGATTAGCGCCCAAATCCTGTGAGTAATGAGTGTACTGAAGCGTTAGTAGGTGGCCTTGAAGGTCGTATGTATAGCCAGAATCGAAGATAAATACTTCACTGTCGCTGTTGTCTCGATAAGTATCTTGCTGCTCATAAAAAACACCTGCACGGGCGTTTTGGTCGTCATTAATTGCCCCATTTATTTCTGCTGAGCCTCCAAAGCGAGCATGTGATCCAGCAATTATTCTAGCGTTGGCGTCGAATTCTGACGTAGGTTTTTTTGTGACGTAGTTGAACAAGCCACCTGGCGCTCCCGGCCCATAGAGCATTCCGGCAGGGCCCTTTAAAAAGTCTACGCGCTCGATATTAAATAGTTGAGGTACGTTAAAACCTACATAAGGGTCTCCGCGTAAGCCATCGAAGAAGATTTCCTCTTGTCTGAACCCCCTGGCGGTTACACCGGCATAGCTAAATTGGCTAACACCAGCAATGTTACGATAAATATCTTTTGCATTGCGCGCACCCTGATCGCGTATCAAGCTTTCGTTGATTGTAGTGATTTGTTGGGTCGAATTAAGTGGGTCAACACTTAACTTACCTGTAGATGAGTTACCATTGCGATATAGATTGATCGCTCTACTAGTCACTACCACACGCTCTACTTGGTCGGATTTCGCGGGTAATATTTCACGTGTATCCGAAGAGGTTTCAATGTCTTGTGATAAAGCAGGGGAGGTCAACGAAGCAGCTATTAACGCGGCTAAATATTTCATTGCAAAAAAATCCAAGTGTTGTGTGATAAAAGGAGCGTGATGAAAAGCCAATACTTTAGTATAAATGATAACAGTTTTTATTATCGTTTATCTATAGTTGTATGCCATTTGTCGTGTTGTAATCAATATCAGTAAGCGAGAGTTATGGTGTGCAGCAACGTAGATGGATAGGTGTCAATTCGCATCAAAGTAAATTAGACCAATGTAGATGGAAACTTCATTATTTTGGCGTATGGTTATAGAGTAGGTTTGATTTACGACAAGGCAATGTAGATCCACTTTATCTAATATCTGAGTATAAATTTGGCATATTGGAAGGGTGTGTCGCTGGTGTTAAGTCATGACACTTACCAAGGAGTTGGACTGAATTGGGCGTTGGTATTTCATGAAAAAAGTACTGTATTTATCACTCGGGTTGTTTTTTACCCTTCTAGGTATTATTGGCGCATTCTTGCCGGTAATGCCAACAACTGTTTTTTTGATAGG
>NZ_JAFLMX010000294.1:0-1537 GCF_017849675.1 Alteromonas sp. AO-Serp | reverse complement strand
TTTAGAAGGTACAGATAAGCCAGAAGAATGGGTAATGCTTCACGCTCACTGGGACCACCTAGGCAAAGTTGAGAAAAACGGCCAAACCACTATTTACAATGGTGCGGTAGACAACGCGTCAGGCGTAGCAGGTGTGCTTACGTTAGCAGATGCGCTTTCAAAACGCGAAGAGGGCTTTGCGCGTACACTAATGTTTAGTGCTTTTACCGCAGAGGAAACAGGGCTACTCGGTGCCGATTATTTTGCAAATAACCCGCCGGTACCAACATCGAACATGGTGGCTTTTTTAAACATCGACGGCATGAATGTAAACGATGATGTTGATTACATTTTGCAGTACGGCGAAGGTTATTTATCTATTGAAGACGATTTAGCAACAGCTGCCGCGCTACAAGGGCGAAACGTCAAAATGGATCCGAGACCTCAAAATGGACTGTTCTTCCGCTCAGATCACTTCGCGCTTGCTAAGCAGGGCGTGCCCTCAATTTTGTTCATGAGCTTAGGCGATACCGACCCTAGCTTCATCGCCAAACGCTATCATAAAGCAGATGATGACTACCTTCCAAGCTGGACATTAGGTGGTGTGCAACAAGACTTGTCATTAATTGGCTCGATGCTGAACTACTATGCCCAAGGCGATATGTGGCCATACTGGAAACGTGACTCTGATTTTAAAGACAAGCGCACACAGGCAATGGAAGTGAAAAAGGCAAAGTAATTCACGCTTAACTGTAGGTAGCGATATAACAAGGTAAAGCGACGCTAATGAGTTGGATTTTATTTACGTTGGGCGCGGTAGTTATGCAAACCGTGCGCAATGCGCTGCAGAGCAAATTGAGCGGCGCAGTTAACACCTCTGGGGTAACGCTCTCTCGCTTTATCTTGGCTCCCCCAATAGCGCTTGTTTATTTACTCATTCTCTACAGCGGAAGCGCCAGTCAAGTGCCTGAGTTCTCAGGCTCTTTTATTGCAGTGGTACTGTGTGCTTCGCTACTTCAAATAGCGGCCACTTCTTTAATGGTGATTTTGTTCAAGCAGAAGAATTTTGCTATTGGCGCAGGTCTGGCGAAGAGTGAGGCCTTGGTGGCCGGCGTTGTAGGCATGCTCTTTTTCGGAAGTTATTTAACGCCCCTTGGGTGGGCGGGCATACTAGTAGGCGCAATAGCAGTATTTGTGTTAAGCAGTGGCAATCGGCTCCATGGCATTAGTGTGAAAACCATGGTTACAGGTCTTGCTTGCGGTACCTGTTTTGCGCTGACATCACTGTTGGTGCGCGAAGCCAGTCACATGCTTAATGTTCAGCATACAGTGGCTGCTGCCTGGGTTTTATTGTGGGTGTTATGTGTACAAGCGATTACGTTAAGTGGTTATATAGCGGTAACCAAGCCCTACGTGTTCAGACAGCTAACCAACGCTAAAAAGCAGGTGCTAGCGATAAGCACGGTAAGCTGTTTGGGCTCAATTTGTTGGTTCACGGCCATGGCATTACAACATGTGGCGCTAGTAAAAACGCTTGGGCAGTTAGAGGTGTTGCTTA
>NZ_JAFLMX010000209.1:0-9076 GCF_017849675.1 Alteromonas sp. AO-Serp | reverse complement strand
ACACTAGCGCTAATAGGTTTTGCTTATTGTCATGGCTAATTGCTATGAGGAAAGTGACGCCTTTTCGGGAAGAAAAAATGACAGAAACTTGCTTTCGCATGAAGGGCACTACGCTCACCAGTATTGTGTTAGAAGTAATAGATTTTGAGCCAGATAATTTTGAAGCTCAGTTATCTCAGAAGGTCGCGAGCGCGCCGCAGTTCTTTACCCGTTCCTCACTGATTTTACATTTGATAAAGCCTTTATCTGCTACAGAGTTCGAGCTGCTGGTGGCGCTATGTCGTCGACTGCAATTGCAGCCCATGGCCGTGAAAGGTGAGGTGGCAGAGCTGAAGCCTACCATCAATGATTTGGGGTTAGCCGATGTAAGCCAAAGCAAATTTACAGACAGCGCCCTTCGTTCGCACAAAGTGAACGGTAGTGAAAACAATAACGGAAGCGTCGAAAACCCTTCTCAAACCGCACAACAAGATCAAACCGTTTCTGCGCCGCCAAAAAGTGAACCGGCTCCTGCAGTCGCAACCACGCTCAAACCTGCCAAAGTAATTAACCGTCCGGTACGTTCTGGTCAGCAAGTCTATGCCGAAGGCGGAGACTTGGTGGTTACGGCTTCTGTAAGCGAGGGGGCTGAGCTGCTTGCCGATGGTAATATTCATGTTTACGGCACGTTGCGTGGACGGGCATTAGCTGGCGTAAAAGGCAATACGGGAGCCCGTGTATTTTGCCAGTCGTTAGACGCGGAACTTATTTCAATTGCAGGGCAATTCATTATGCACGAAACCGTGAAAGGTGAATGCTGGAAAAAACCTGCACAAGTATATTTAGAAGAAGAAACATTACGTATAGAGCCGTTGGCTTAATGCTTTGTACGCACTAATAGGAAAGAATAGATGGCAAAGATTATCGTAGTAACCTCAGGAAAAGGTGGTGTAGGCAAAACTACATCGAGTGCAGCAATAAGTACGGGACTTGCGTTAGCAGGCCACAAAACGGTAGTGATAGACTTCGATGTGGGCTTGCGAAACCTTGACCTCATCATGGGGTGTGAACGCCGCGTTGTTTACGATTTCGTAAACGTCATTAATAAAGAGGCCTCACTTAAACAGGCACTAATTAAAGACAAAAGAACGGAAAACCTTTTCATTCTTCCGGCATCACAAACTCGCGATAAAGACGCGCTTACCGTTGATGGTGTGCAGGCCGTATTAGATGAACTTAAGAAAGACTTTGAGTTTATTATCTGTGATTCGCCAGCGGGGATTGAGCAAGGCGCACAGATGGCCTTGTATTTTGCTGATGAAGCCATTGTGGTTACTAACCCTGAAGTGTCGTCTGTACGCGATTCAGATCGTATTTTGGGTATTCTTCAAAGTAAATCGATGCGTGCAGAAAAGGGCGAAGCGGTTAAAGAACACCTTTTGTTGACCCGTTACAACCCAAGTCGTGTTGAAAGTGCTGAAATGCTAAGTGTTGCAGATGTTGAGGAGATTTTGGCGATTCCACTATTGGGTGTTATTCCAGAATCTGAAGCTGTGCTGAAAGCATCTAACCAAGGTCAGCCGGTTATTCTTGACGAAGAAGCTAATGCAGGACAAGCTTATGCTGACGCTGTAAAACGTCTGCTAGGCGAAACTGTTCCACATCGTTTCCTAGAAGCAGAGAAGAAAGGGTTCTTTAAGCGTCTGCTAGGAGGGAAGTAATGGGAATTTTCGACCTGCTCAAAAAGAAGCAAAAGCCAAGCACCGCAGCGGTCGCCAAAGAGCGGTTACAAATCATTGTTGCGCACGAACGTAAAAAGCGAACAGAGCCTGATTACTTGCCAATGATGCAGCAGGAAATTATTCAGGTAATTCGCAAATACGTGACGATTGCTGACGATCAAGTATCAGTACAGCTAGACAATAACGATGATTGCAGCGTACTTGAATTGAACGTGACTTTGCCAGACAGCAATAACTAAGGCTTAATCGCTTAATTAGTTATGACTGCCTGTCAGCGTTCTTTCACCTTAGTCGCTCATTAGATCTTCATCGACATCTAGTTGTTTGGAGGCTAGCGCGATTAAACGCTCATCAAGTGGAGGCGGAGAGATATCTACGCCTTCACTGAGTTTGTCGATAACGGCGTCAAGTACGTTAACCCTTGCTTGCCACTTAAACTCTCCGTTAATTACATGCCATGGCGCATAACACGTATGGGTATGCTTGAACATGTCATTTGTAGCTTCTACGTAGGCGTTTCGCATCTTGCGGTTATGCAAGTCTTCTTCGGTTAACTTCCAGCGCTTGAAAGGATTGTGCAGCCGCTCTTCAAATCGCTCGCGCTGCTCGCTTGACGAAATATGCATAAAGAGTTTGATAATACGAACCCCGCTGTCACTGAGCGTTTTCTCAAATGCGTTTATTTCTTCATAACCGCGCTGCCATACCTCTTCATCAACCAACTTATCTACTCTTTCTACAAGCACTCTTCCGTAATGTGAGCGGTCAAATATTTTAAGTGTGCCAGGGGAGGGGATGTGTTGCCAAAAGCGATAGAGAAAGTGTTTGTCTTGGTCTTCTTTTGCGGGCTTTGCCACAGGAAATACACTCACGCCACGAGGGTCTAATTTCTCAGTAATACGCCTTATAGCGCCGCCTTTCCCTGACGCATCCCATCCTTCAAACACAATGAGTGCTCGTTTTTTCTGATGAAAGTAAGATTGCTGAACGTGAAAGAGTTTTTCTTGCTGTTTCACTAACGCGTCTTTGTATTCTTCTTTGCTCGTAAAGCGAGACTGTCCGAAATCGTCAAACAGCACTGGGGTGGAAGAAGGTAATTGGGAATTGTCGGTTGTACTCATATGCCGCCCCTTTATTCGTGTATCGTCAATATTTTAGATACGTTGACCACACTGCTATTTTCTATCCGTTAGTGTTAACTAGTTTACTTAACTTTTCTATCTCAACGTGTCACTTAACAGAAATGCCGTTAATGTGCAGTAACTTGAATCGTTAAGTTTTGCCCCAATAATTGCTAACTATCCGCAAGTATTAGATAATTGCGACCAAGCACAAAGTGCGAAAGCACGAGGTTAATGTAGAGGTGGGTATGTCTGTAGAAACGGCGTTGCCAATTGAGTTTTCAGACGCTGCAGCAGCGAAAGTGAAAGCCCTTGTTTCAGAAGAAGAAAATCCTGATTTGAAATTACGTGTATACGTAACAGGTGGTGGTTGTTCTGGCTTCCAATATGGTTTCACGTTCGATGAGAAGGTGAACGAAGGCGATATGACCATTGAAAAAGACAGCGTAACTATGGTTGTCGACCCGATGAGCTTACAATACTTGGTCGGTGGCATTGTCGATTATGTAGATGGTCTGGAAGGTTCACGGTTTTTAGTTCAAAACCCAAATGCCACGACGACTTGTGGCTGTGGTGCAAGCTTTAGCGTTTAAGGGCTTAAGCTATACACTACTACGCTTTTTAAGCGTTGAACGTTCAGCTTTGAGCGCTTGATGTTAATACGATAGGCATACATCGCATCATTTTGTATGCCTGTCGGTTGTCTTGTTCTTAACACTTCCTTTTATTTTCAAATTCCGGCTACACTGATTTCATAGAACGACTACGGTTTAGGACAGCGTTTATGAAATTATATGGCTCCACCACTTCTCCCTACGTGCGCCGCATTCGCATCGTACTTGCGTCTACAGAACATGAATTTCTTAATCTTCAAATTTTTTCAGGTGAAGATCGCGAGTTGCTCGCCTCTCGCAACCCTACGCTTAAAGTGCCTTGTCTTGAAGATGACGGCCAAATGATTTTCGACTCTCGCATTATTTATAACTACCTTGCCGATAAGCTTGATCACGAAGGGTTAAGTTGGGAAGAAGAGAATCAACTAACCCTGATTGATGCAGCTAACGACTCCTTTGTTCAGCTTATGCTGCTGAAACGTTCAGACTTTGATATTAGCGAAGACAAAATGTATTACCGTCTTCAAAACGAGCGAATTGAAGCTGTGTTAGATGCGCTGTCAAACCAGCTTGATGCGGGTGGATTTAGTGGTTGGACTTATCCCGAAATCTGTTTGTACAGCATGATTGACTGGGTACTTTTCCGTGAGCTACACAGCATGAAGGATTATCCTCAGCTGTTATCGTTTCATGAAAAGCACCATGATCGCATTGAGATAACGGCAACTGACCCTAGAATTTAAGCGTCAGCGCAACCAGCTACAGACAGGTTGTATTTTAGCCTTGAATGGATGACGAGAAGGGCTATTTAAACACTAATAGCCCTTTGCAAAATCAAACTGGTAATTAAGCGATTCACCGTTGATGTAACGCAGCGCATTCTCTAAAAACACGTCGGCTACGTCGCTTGGCTGTGATTCCGCTGCAGTGTGAGCGGTTACTGAAATACGAGGGTGCTGCCAAAACGAATGAGCTGGGTCAAGAGGCTCGTTACGAAAGACGTCCAATACTGCATGGGCCAATGCGCCGTTGTCTAAAGCTTGCAAGAGCGCATCGTCGTCAACCGCACTGCCTCGCCCTGCGTTAATAAATACACTGTGGGGTTTCAGCGCACTAAAAAATTCGTGAGAAAGCATGTTTTGCGTAGATGGCGTGTCGGGCATTAAATTCACCACGTGGTCACATGCTCTGGCAAACGCTTCGATAGTGTCGGGTGTATAAACAGCATCGGCACCTTCCACTGCTTGCCCGCTTCGGGTAAAACCCACAACGCTCATACCCAATGCGTGAGCAACGGGGATCAATGCTTGCCCAATACTGCCCAGTCCAGCAATGCCAAGCGTTTGACCATTTAGCGGCATTCGCTTTGATGCTTCCCATATTGGCTGAGCGGCACGCTGGTTTTGCTCAAAAGCCTTTACGTTTCTGGCATGCCCAAGCAAGTAAGCAAAAACATACTCTCTCATGAGTTTACCGAAAATTCCCTTTAGTCCGGTAAGTATGTAGTTCTTCTTATCGGCATTTAGAAGGGGAGCATTGCCTGCCCAGGTAGACTGACACCAGGTGAGTGCTGAACATGTATCAATAATTCGAGACGCAAGGTCGGGGTCTGCAAGCAGTACCGTAACGGCTTCTGAATTTACATCTTCAGGGCATTGAGCAATTTGTTTAAGCGTTAAAAGCGGGTGGCCATCAGCGCCTATGAAGTCGTTATTATCTGCTATTCTTTGGCGAATCGCTTCGGCAATATCATTCGCCTCATCGCTCAAAATAGTCAGTTCAATCCTCTTTGAACTCCTTGCTGTCATTTGCTTAACACTCCTAAAGTAAACTTTTCTTTCCTCTGTCTGACTGCACAATCGTAATGCCAGTTGTTCTAAAAATGTGATTTAAGTTTTACATTTTTGTAAACAGTGTTGGTGTCATGTACATGCACCTGAAGTCAATTTGCAACGGAATCGCTATGCAGTCAGAAAACAAATTCCAAAACTCAACAGATGTTGATGTAACGCACGCTAAGGTGCTTTCACCTAAGCGTAACACGACCCAAGCCGAAACAACGCAGGCTTTAGTTGAGGAACAATTATCTCATTTCGGTATAAATGCTGAGAGCGACTACGGTAGGGCACTCGCCAACACCGCTCATCACTTATATGGTGCTCAAGCAAGCGTTATGCAGCTATGGGATATTACGAGTAATACGCTACAAGGACTTGATAAAGAAGACAGACTGGCTTATTTCAACGCTAAAAAGTTTCTGTCTTTTCAAATTGCGAAGATACTGGATACGTTGCAAAACCCATTTCGTGCCACGTACCAAAGTTTGTCGAGTGGCAATGGCTCGCAAGGGCACTATCCACTGTTCGACAATGTCACGGCACTTTTTTCTGCAACACCGGTGGTGGTAAGAACAGCGACTTATGTGTATGCCTGTACTGAATGGGTCGACGACGCGTTTCAAGGCAAAGAATTTACTCACCAAATTTATTCACGTCTGTTGAACCCAACGAATATTTCCCTTGCTAACGCCATTGTGGATATGGAAGCGGGTCCTTACGCTGCCGAATATCTAGCCTGGAACTTCAACTCGGGCATGGCTGCCATTGATGCGTGTTTATCAAATGTTCTTAGTCATGGCGATGTACTGATTGTTTCGAGGAACGTGTACGGCGGAGTGTACCAGCTACTTCATGATTATTTCGCCCGCAGCAACCGAATGGACATACAGATTGCGTGGTTTGACGGTTATGACGCACTGAGCTTTGCAGAGTTCATGCAGCAAACTAAAACTGAACATGCATCACGCTTAAGCAATGGCGCAAAAATGCATGTCTATCTAGAATCGCCTTGCAACCCACACGGCTACGTACTGGACGTGCCTGGGATCTGTGAATTAGCGCATGCACAAGATGCGTTGGTAATGTTGGACTCCACCCTTGCTACACCTGTACTGCACCAGCCACTTCAGCATAAAAACAAAGCTGCGCGACCAGACTATGTCATTCACAGCTACACCAAAGATTTGTGTGGCAGTGGCGCAACTACAGCGGGCGTGGTGATTGGTGAAGGACACCGTATGTTCCAGCCAAAAGGCAGTTCAGCAAATGGTGTTGATTGGTCACAGACTATGTTCTGGGATGTTTACTACATTAAAGGCGCGTTCTTAGATTCTGAAAAGGCCTTTGATGTACTAAACGGCATGAAGACATTGGAGCAGCGTATGATGACCAAGGTCATCAATACGCAAGTGTTTACTGCATTTTTGAATGCCCACGATCAAATTCGCGTTAACTGTCACGCACTGCCTGAACACAGTAATGCCGGTTTGCGTGAAAAGCAGCATACACACGGCTGGCCGTGTACTTTATTCACGGTTGATATGGCGCCGGCAAACCTGCCTCGCGATGTATTTGTGCGGTTCTTCGATGCCCTAGAGCCTGCATTCAGCCACCAAGTGAGTATTGGCCAGAATAATACGATAATTTTATGCCCAGCGCTGACCTCTCACTCTGAGCTTAGCTCAGACGAGCAGAAGAAAGCAGGGATAGAACTGACCACTATGCGTATCGCCATGGGTACCGACAACGTTAAACAGCTCATTGCCCACTTTATGCTAGCCGCCAAACATTTTATCGAGCCTCATGCTCCTGGATTTTGTGAGAAGTTTATGGCAAATGCCGACATCGACAATCTGTATTTGTCGGTAAGTGAAAGAGTAAGTTCACAGCACTTTGGCAGCAAGGCCAGTATGGATTCACTGATGAAAGGTGCATAGGTTCATTTTTTAGCTCAAGAAGTTGCTTTGAGCTGTCGATAAAAAATATTGAGGATGTTCTCCTTCTCCCGGGCCTTTCCTTACGCGGGCTCGGGATTTTTTTATTTATAGCAAAGGTAAATGACGCTAGAGCGCCTAACTTTTGTTATAAGGTAAGATAGACACAGATCTTTAACGTCAAAGAATATCTAAGGCAGCCTTATGCACGAGTTTAAAATTGATGTAACGCTAGATGCATCATTGCCCTTTGTTTTTGCAGCATTTCACGAGCCTGAATATCTTAGTGAGTGGTTTGCACCGGGCGATTGTTCGGTCACACAAATCATGAGTGATTTCAAGGAAGGCGGTCGCTATCGCATAAAGATGATGGATCCCAGCGGTATTGAAATGTCATTAACTGGTGAGTATGTGACTATTTTAGCGAACGAGCAGCTGTCGTTTTCCTGGGCGTGGGAAGATGATATGGAAGAGTCGGTGATGACATCAGTAGACATTCACTTCGAAAAGACCGAAGAGGGGAATGTAAGGTTGGTGCTCATTCAGCAGGGCTTTCTCAATAAGCAAGAGTGCGATCAGCACAACTACGCGTGGATGTCGTGTCTAGAAAAACTTGCCGTATTAGCCGCTAAGAAAAAGTCGTTTAACTAAGGCCATACTAAAATAGTGAGAACGCGTTAGCATTACGCATCGTGTTATTTCAAATAACGCTTTTGAAAAGGGCAGAGCGCTAGGCTCTGCCCAAAGACAATCAGGTCAGCGAAGTCATCGCGTCCTTCCCACTCTTCTCGCGGTAGGTTTCAAAATCGTTGTAGCCTTCAACACCACCTCCGTACCACGATGATGGATCGTCAAAGGACTCGAGAGGGTAATTATGCTTAAATCGTGTCGGAAGATCTGGATTCGTGATCCAAGGTCTTCCAAACGCAATCATGTCACCATCGCCATCAGATAAACGTTTCTCGGCTTCTTCTTTGGTGTAGCCACAGTTTCCAATGATCATACCGTCGAATAGTGCTCTAAATTCAGCAAGGGTCATGGCTTCGCCTCGTTCATGGAAGCCAAAGGCCAAGCCATCCATTACGTGTAAATAACCTATCTCCAATTTGTTTAGCTGTTGGGCAACAAAGGTAAAGGTTTCATGAAAATCATCGGCCCCCATATCGTTAAACACCCCGTTTGGCGATAATCTCACGCCAACGTGCTCTTTATCCCACACGCTCAATACTGCATCCATCACCTCGGCCAAAAAGCGGTAGCGGTTATCGACACTACCACCATAATTATCGGTGCGCTGATTGCTGCGGCTATCCAAAAATTGATTGATGAGATAGCCATTTGCAGCATGAACTTCCACACCGTCGAATCCGGCTGCCTTGGCGTTAATGGCCGCTTTTTTGTAGTCTTGTACTGTGCGTTTTATATCGTCAAAGGTCATCGCCTTCGGCACTTCGTAGGGCTTCTTGCCTTTAGGCGTGTGAATTTCGTCCCCTTCAATTTTTATTGCTGATGCAGACAGGGGCAAATTTCCATTGTGGAAATCGCTGTGTGATGCGCGTCCAGTATGCCAGAGCTGCAAAACGATTTTTCCCCCTGCCTCGTGCACTCTATTGACCACCGAGCGCCAGCCCTCAACCATGTCGTCAGTATAAATTCCGGGGGTATCAACCCAGCCAATACCTTCTTCTGAGATGGCCGTCGCTTCAGTGATAATTAGCCCTGCATCAGCACGCTGAACATAATGATCGCCCATAATTTTATTGGGTATGCGATCGGCGCCTGCTCTGCCTCTGGTCATTGGCGCTAACACCATGCGATTTTGCAATGTATTAACGGCCCAATCATACG
>NZ_JAFLMX010000329.1:0-1074 GCF_017849675.1 Alteromonas sp. AO-Serp | reverse complement strand
CCACTAGATTTAGATGCAGATGTTAATACCTTACTCACCAGCTGGCAGTTGCCTGAACATGAATGGACAGGGCAAGACACTGTTTCTTTACGCAGATTATTAAGCCACACGGCAGGCACCACAGTACATGGCTTCCCTGGTTACGCAGCGGGCGAACCAGTACCTACTTTGCAGCAGGTGCTAGAAGGTGTATTTCCCGCCAATACCGACGCTGTTGTTGTTGATATTCAACCTGGCACGCAAATGCGTTATTCCGGTGGCGGTACTACGCTTGCTCAGCTTACCTTGCAAGACGTAGCTAACGAGCCCCTGCCAACTATGTCACAACGGCTTTTGTTCAAACCTTTAGGCATGACACGTTCTGGCTTCGAACAACCCATATCGACCAACTTATCAAACAATATGGCTACGCCGTATGACGGAGACGGTGCGCCAATTAAGGGTGGCGCGCATACTTACGCTACGCTTGCAGCAGCAGGCATGTGGAGCACGCCATCAGACATGTTGAAATTGGCAAGTGGCGTGCGCAGTGCGTATTTAGGGCTGAAAACCGACTGGATATCGCAAGCCACCGCGCAGGAAATGTTAACCAACAATACGCCGAGTATTGAGCCACCCAATGTAGGAATAGGCTTCTTCATCAATATGGATGACAACGGGAAGATTCTAGGCTTTGGCCACGGCGGCGCAGATGTTGGTTTTATGTCGCAGTTATACCTTGAACTAGATACCGGCAACGGCTACGCCATTATGACAAACGGCAACAACGGTAGGCAGTTAATAACTGAACTAGAAATACGCTTAAAAGAAGCGTTAAACGTAGGCTATTCGGAAGCTGAAGTTAGGAAGTTAGTACCGATAAGCCAAACGGAATTAAGTAAATACATTGGAACCTATGTGGTGACAAAGCCAGTTAACGTTGATGTGGTGCTAGAAAAAACAGCCAATGGTTTTGTGCTTAACGCCTTACCTTACGTTGAGAATGAAGAATAAATTCATGAGCGTGGCTTACGATATTTTGCTAATAACGAGATTACTATCTGACGCATATACACCTCTGACGCATCCGACGAA
>NZ_JAFLMX010000341.1:0-21330 GCF_017849675.1 Alteromonas sp. AO-Serp | reverse complement strand
ACTAAATTTTCGTTCAAACGACTTTCAGTCTGAGCATAGTTAGCGGTCGTCGTAGGCGTGTATTCACTGGCATAGTCACTATCCAAATAAGTGTACTGACGCAGCAGCTTTTCTTCCGTGCTTTTATAAAACACGCCTATTGTCCAGTCAGTCATACCATCAAAAAGTGCGGCACTGTCAGACGACACGAAACGCATCTCGCCGGTCTGTGTTTCTACATCGCGATAATAGGCGTCAAAAGACGTGTAACCCCACGGGTGAAACCCTGTGAATGTCCAGTCTTCATCGTAGCCATAAGCAATATTGTGAGAAGCATGGGTGGCAATTAGAATAAAGTCGCCCGCTGCTGTATTGGTTGTAGAGCGCGCGCTAACAGCGTGGGTTTGGTGTTCGTCAAATCCTGGTTCATCAGACAGCGTTTTGTTGTCATTGTCTAGCGAGAATGCATCGTAACCGTTATCGATATCGTACCAGCGATAAGTAAGTGCAAGTGTGGTTCGCTCATCTACGCTGCCTTCAACGGCAAAGCGCAGTGCGGTTTCATCGATATTCGCGGTATCGCTTCTATTCAAGAACGTATTTTCTACAAAGCCATCACTGCGATTATGAACCAGCGCAACACGATAGCCCCAATCCGTGTTGATATCATCACCAGTGGCGCCTTCAATACGGTAACTCTCTTTGTTCCCAATGCGGGCTTCAACGTAGTCTGGGGCGTCGCTACCCACGTCATTACTGGAGAGTTTAACCGCTCCGGCCAATGCACCTGTGCCGTATAAGGTAGCCTGAGGTCCGCGATATACCTCTAGTTGTTTAGTATCAAAAATAAGACCTGCCGCAGCAAGGCCTGAAAAATCAAATTCATCGACGATAAAGCTTACAGAAGGATTGATAGGCTCGGCGAACTGACTACGCTCTCCAATACCGCGAATTTGCACGAAGCGGCCGCGAGACGCACCAGCTGCAAAGTTTACGTTTGGAATACTGTTTAGCACACTGTCGATATGGCTCGGCTGTCTACTGCGAAGACGCTCTTGATCTAAAATGGTCGCGCTAGCACTTAACTGGTCGAGTGTAGTTTGACGAAAATCACCAGATACGATGACGCGCTCAATATCTGATGGCGTGCTATCTGAAGTGTTACTTACATTGGTTTGTTGCGCATAGGCCGCAACGGAACTAGCAAGCAGTGAAAGTGTGAAAAGTGTTTTATACATGGGATCTCTTATTCTTATTTAAGAAAAAAGATCCGGGTCTAACGGCAGGTGATAAGGCTATATTGTGAACCATCCCTACGCCGGTATTATCCGGATCAGGTTTAAGGGTTCCCACGAATGTGGATCTCAGACCGAAAACGGACACCCCTTGGTATAGTGTTGCGCGGCTAAAACTAGCAAACTCAACTTCTGCGACGGAGTCTACCAGTTCGATACACGCCGTCAAGCAGATAAGACGTTAAGCTAACGTAAGGTTTTATATATGATATAAGGCGTTGAAAGCTTAGGGCTATTCAGCGTCAATATTCATATTTAGGCGACGTACTTCATCGTCAGTTTGTGCTTTTAAACCTTCCAACGTTTTGCCGTGTGCGGTTGGTTGACGCGTATCAGGGTCAACCTTTACGAAAACGATATCGTCTGCAAAACAGATGGTTTTCTTGGTTGCTTTGTTGCGTACCAAGCAGCTTACGGTAATAGACGTACGGCCTACAGCTTTAGTTTCTAGACCAAACTCTACGATATCACCCTGCATAGCCGGTGATTCGAAACTAATTTCACCAATATGCTTAGTTACCAAGCAATTAGTTTCTAGCTGACAAATAGCCCAAATTGCAGCTTCTTCGTCTATCCATTCTAACGCGCGGCCACCGAACAAAGAATTGGCGTAATTAAGGTCGTTTGGCATAACTAGACGCCGAGAAAGAAAGCGCATTCGAATTCCTCATAATAAATCGCTACTATAGCGTTAGATTATACCGAAAAAACTGATTCATGGCGCTAACTCAATTACGCGAATGGCTATTAGCCCCCTACTTTGAAAATAGCGGCGAAAATGGCTGCAAAAAAAGCTCTCACGCTTCACACTTATCAAACGTGACTTGCCCGCTTCACCGGAGAATGCTTGTAATATCTGGCAATGATGATTTTTGTGAAGCTGCCATACGTAGCGTTCAAGCCTTTGTAGATGAAGTTTCATCTATAAGCGTTGTGAATTTTGCTGGCGATACACTTAAGGGAAAGAACCGCAAACAAGTACTGGGGAGCGAATGTGACATTGCCACATTAGACTGTCGCGATTCATTCAAACCTGGCGACGTGATGGCAGTGGCGGGGATCGTTAAACGCAGTGGTTGTTTAATACTTATTTGCCCTGCATTGAGTGAATGGGTCAACAATATTTCGGTCTCGTTCCTGTCGGAGGGGTTTACGCTTACACAAAGTCGATACCTCGAACGCTTTATAAAGCACCTGCGTAACAACGACTACGTGGCACTTCACACTGAAGAAAAAACCACACTTCCAGATACGGCTATGTACCGCATTAGCCAAGGCGTAACGTCAAACGTCTATAGAGGCTCACTATTTAAATCAGAAGAGCAAGAGCAGGCATACAGTCGTTTATATCAAGCACACTCACTTAATAAACTAAACGCGCTGATTACCGCCCCAAGAGGCAGAGGCAAGTCATCATTATTAGGTATATTCATTGAAAGCCTAATCAGACAGGGTAAAAATGTACTATTAACCAGTGAACGCTTTGATAATGTGAAGAACGTGCTTTCACGTATTCACCAGTACGAAATAGCAGGTGTCAGAACACAACAACCATCCACCGCTAACATTCAAACCCAACTAATCCTTGGTGATAAGAATGAGGCAGCGACGTTTGGCAGTGTAAAATGGGTGCCCCCTGACAGTGCCTTGTTATATACCACAGAAGATGAAAAGTACGACGTTGTAATTGTTGATGAAGCGGCTTCAATCCCCCTCCCGGATGTATACCGGATCATAGCCAACCACAAGCAGTGGGTGCTTAGTACTACGCTTTTGGGTTATGAAGGTTCAGGCAGTGGTTTTATTCACAAACTCATCCCTAGTTTACCGCCATCAGCTATCCATTTAAGACTATCAACGCCGTTACGATGGTTCGAACATGATCCCATTGAAGCCTTTTTCAATACGACTTGTTTATTTGAGGACAGAGATGCGGCGCGCAATATTGGCGAGATTAATTTCAAAAACAGTATTAACCCACCGATAGATTACGATTTTTCCATAAGTTCGTTTAAAAGCATTTCCGAAGAGGCGCTTCTGCAAATAATGTCGCTACTTTCATTAGCCCATTATCAAACTACACCCGATGATTTTATGCGCTTGATGGATAGCCCGGATATACTTGTTGCCATACTTAAATTCAACGACAACGTGATAGGTACTGCAATCATAAACGCTGAAGGTAGCGACTACCTGAACGATACCGCCTTGGGCATTGCGTCTGGAAAACGTCGTCCTAAAGGGCATTTAGGTGCACAGCGACTTGCTCTGTTGTCTGCTGATGCAAAAACAGCAACGTTTAGATATTGGCGTATTAATCGTATTGCCGTCGATACGGTGGTGCAGAGTAAGGGTATGGGCAGTTACTTGCTACAAAGAGTTAGTAATGAAGCCAAAAAGCAAAGTATTGACGCTATCTGTACTTCTTATGGAACGACACAAAAGTTAGACAGCTTTTGGACAAGAAATGGATTTGAGATTGTAGACTATGGGCGAAAGCCTAATAAAGCCAGTGGCGAAACCAGTGCACTAGCGTTATATCCTCATTCCAACAGAGCAAAAAAACTGCTTTCTGAATTGATAGCACTCAAAGAGAGCTTTCAATTCGATAACCAGTTAGACAACGTGCCCATTAGCATACTGACAATCTATGTAGAAAAGTTAGTACATTTTACCCAAGGCACACGCACTTTAGATGATGTTTGGCCGATATTACATAAAATTGCGCGTTATGCAGAGACTCAGCCTACACCAAGCGCAAATACTCAACTGAACAAGCCAAATAACACAATACTGTATACGCTATGGCGTCTTGTTGAAATCATTAACACGAAGCGCTTTCTCAGAAAAGTACTTACACATTCAGATATGAATGCGAAGCAACTTGTTTCTACATTCAACGAAGAAAACCTAAAAGCAAGTGGGTTAAAAGAAGTCACTATTGTTATAAGAGAAGCACTTCTGCCTGCTTTCAAATAATAGAAAGTCTGTAGCCTGAAAGTACAAATAATCTGCTTGGCGTAGAGCCACTATACCTGCGTTAACAAGCCGCGATTACGAACATTTTAAATACCGCTGAGAGGCTAATGATCTATGCGGGCTGGTGTTAAAGCCCTATAAACAAAATCCCATTCGAGAAAAGCTCACTTACTAAATTAAGGGCAAAAAAAAGCCTCCCAAAGGGAGGCTTTTTTGCTAAAACCACATATTAGATACTAATACCGCGGTTCTTTGCTTTTTCCTTGATATAAGGTTCCCACGCTGCAGCGTTGCGGCGTAGAGAGCGATCTTTCTTAGCTTCTTGTACGTGCTTGTAAGCAGACTTGAAGTTACCTGCGTAGAAGTTCGCTTCCATTAACGTGAAGTGAATCTTCTCAGGGTTTTCAGCGCCACGCTCTAGAGCATTCTCTAGTGCTTTGATAGCGCCTTTATAGTCTTCTGCTACAAGTAAAAGCGTACCTTGTTTACGATAATGCTCAGGGTCTGAACTCTTAGCCGCAGCTTGTGCATACAAGTTTGCCGCTGTTTTAAAGTTTTTAGCCTGGTGATATGCATTAGCAATGTTTGCAATCATATCAGCATCGTTCTTCAACAAGCCTTCTTTCATGTGCTTTTCAAGAAGCTTAGCAGCCTTATAAGGCATACCGTTACTTTGATAAAGCTGAGCAAGCGTCTTTATTTCTGACTCTTTCTCTAGATAGCCTTGCATATAAGCAAGTTCTAGCGTTGAAAGACCTTTCTTATAGTCTTCAACTAAGATGTAGAAAAAGCCAAGACGTGACCACCAAGTTTTTTCCTGAGGGAAAGTTCTAACAAGATCTTCCGCCACAGCAACCGTTTCAGGGTACATCTTACGCTCGTAGTAAGAAGTTAGCTTTAATACATACGGGTTTTTGTTTGGCTCTTCATACAAACCAATCGCTTTGTCTGCTGGCTCAACCATCTTCGCTAGTTGCTTAGATTCAAAGTAAGCCTGTGCCAAACGCGTATATACGTCTGCGTCTTCTTTACACGTGAAGTCCATCCACTTGTTATACCATTTAATGGCATCAGTGTACTTCTCTTCCTGCATGCTCAAATCACCTAGTAATTTAAGTGTTTGAGAGTGTTCAAGGTCGTTTAGAACTTTTGGTTCAACTGATTCAACCAAATACCCTAAAGCTTTACCACCTTGACCTTCTTGCGCAGCAAGTAAGTTACCAATAAAACGCTTTACGTAAGCTCTATCGAAATCGTCAGATGCGTCGATTTCGTAAAGTACGTTTAGTGCTTCATTAACTTGGTCTTCATTGTAGAACTCAAAAGCTTTCTGAACTTTTTTACCGGTACGCTCACCTACAAGCGTTGTTTTTCCTTTCTCATATCCAGGACAAACAACAGGTGCTGACTGCGCTAGGGCAGCGGGTGCTGAAAGCACCGCACCTGCGCCTAGCACTAAAGCAACGGCTGACATTTTGAATGTACGTTTCATCATGATCATTGCTCCAGTTTAAAGTCTAGCTGTACGAACATGCCAGGTTGTTTAACTGGCTTGCCATC
Organism: Alteromonas sp. AO-Serp; assembly: GCF_017849675.1. Classification (NCBI taxonomy): domain Bacteria; kingdom Pseudomonadati; phylum Pseudomonadota; class Gammaproteobacteria; order Alteromonadales; family Alteromonadaceae; genus Alteromonas; species Alteromonas sp. AO-Serp. The sequence goes on along the minus strand of NZ_JAFLMX010000341.1, from coordinate 15,517 downwards.
AACGATCTTAGGCTTGTATTTCCACTTACGTAGAGCACGACGTGCTTCACGGTCGAATACGCGCTTAGGTTCAGCTTCGATAACTTCGATATCTTCAACACCACCAACTTCGTTGATAGTGAAAGACAGTCTTACCCAACCTTCACGGCCGTCACGGGCTGCATCAGGTGGATATTTCGGGTCGATACGAACGATAGGTGTTGCTTCACCATCACGCTGCATTGCACCAACACCACCGATGTTTACACCAACACCACCTGTGTCGATAGCTGGAATAGCTAAGCTAAAGCCATCTGCATCAGGTTCCGCTGTTTCCGGCTCTACTTGCTCCATTTTAGGAGGCTGTGGAGGCGGAGGTGGCGGTGGTGGTGGAACACGAGTACGCGTCTGCGTCTGGTCGTCTGGTTCCTGCATTACAATATCGATAACCGGTGCAGGCGGTACTTCGTCTGCTGGTCTAGATGAATTTTCAATCAACTTGGCCATTAGAACGAAAAGGGCAAATGCAACACCAGCACCTAAAAGTATAGATACAATTATACGTAACATCTTATCCCCTTGCCGCTACCGAGACTCGGTTAACGCCAGCGGCTTTAACCTGATCCATAATCTCAACTACTAAACCATGCTTCGCTTTTACGTCAGCTTGAATGATTACGTAGTCAGTAGGCTGCTCGGTAAGCAGTCTTTCAATATTCGCTCTTACGCTGTCCGGCGCAACTTCACGCTTATCTAGCCATACATTTCCGTCTTCAGTTACGGCGATGAAAATGTTTGCATTTTTGTGAAGAATCGCCTGGCTCGCATCTGGCTTGTTGACTTCGATCCCTGCTTCTTTAACGAAAACAGTGGTAACGATAAAGAAGATCAGCATGATAAACACGATATCCAACATGGGCGTCATGTCGATCTGTGCATCTTCTTCCTCGGTTCTGACTTTTCGAGCCATAATCTCTCTCTCTAATGATGTGGCAGGCTATCAACTAGCCCTTCTCTTGCCAGCTTCACTTTCGCTTCAAGACGTGAACTGATGAACAGTCCAGATAGCGCGGCTACCATTCCCGCCATTGTCGGGATCGTTGCCATAGAGATACCAGCTGCCATTAGACGAGCGTTGCTGGTGCCCTGTGTTGCCATTGTCTCGAAAACACTGATCATACCGGTTACTGTTCCAAGTAGACCGATTAGTGGACACATTGCAATAATGGTTCTGATAATCAGCATTCTAGCGTTAAGGTCGTCTGACGCTTGAGAAATCCACGCGTCACGGATTCTATGCGCATACCATGATGTGGTATCTGCTCGGGCATCCCAATTCGCGATGATGTTTTTCTTCACCTTTGGGAAGACCGAGGTTAAATACCAGTAACGCTCAATCATTAAAACCCACATGAGAAAGAGCGCGGCAGCAACGAAGTATAGTACGTCACCGCCGGTAGCGATAAAGTCCCTGACCGATTCGAATAATCCAATCAGGTAATTCATATTACGCTTTCTCCGACTCTGAGTGAGCAGCTACGATACCCGCAGTTTGCTCATCAAGAATGTGGATGATTGACTTGCTACGAGAAGCTACGATGCTGTGAGTAAGGATTAGAGGCAGAGCCGCGATAATACCTTGAGCAGTAGTTACAAGAGCCATAGAGATACTTCCTGCCATCATACGTGGGTCACCTGTACCGAATAGTGTGATGGTTTGGAATGTCTCGATCATACCTAGTACTGTACCTAGTAGACCTAGTAGAGGAGCAATCGCTGCGAAGATCTTGATAACGTTAATGCCGCTTTCAATTTTTGGAAGCTCGCGAAGAATCGCTTCATCAAGTTTAAGCTCAAGGTTTTCTGCATCAGCAGTCTTGTTCTCTTGGTAAACTTTAAGGATACGACCTAGTGGGTTACCTTCTGAAGGATTGTTTACGTTCTTAAGCTGTGAACGCATTTTTCCACCAGTGATCGTTAGTGTGATCATTTTGTAGATACCAATTAGTAGGCCAATCGCAAGCATAATTGTGATTGTGTAACCAACTGGACCACCAGCATGATAACGCTCAGACATTGTCGCTTTTTGCTTCAATAGACCAAGGATTGCACCTTGAGAAGGGTCAGCAAAGAAAGGAACAATACCAGAAGTAGCGCCGATTAGTTCGTCAGCAGAAGCTACAAAGTGACCATCTGGTTGACGACCAAGAGGCTGAACAACTTCAGCTTCAGCGTCATACGCTAGGTAACCAGCTTCACCAACAAGGTTGAAAGTACCAACACGAACAACTTCTTGCTGTGAAGAACCGCCGTCAAGGTTAACAACTTCAGTAGTGAACTTAACTACTTCACCGCCTTCAGTCATTTCTTTCTGAAGAGCAAACCATAGGTCTTCAAGTTCTTTAATGTTTGGAAGACCTTTAGAGTCTTCTGACATTTCAGCAAGGAACTGACCACGGCCAGGGAATTGTGCACTTACGATTGATGTAGAGATACGGCCGTAAGCTTCAGAAGATGCTTGACGTACCACACCGAACATTTCACCAAGTGTACCTGTAGCTTGGTCTAGCTCAGCAGCTTTCTCGTTTAATGTAACTTCGTTGTCTGAGAATTGCTTCTGTAGACGGTCACCACGAGCTTGTTCAGCTTTAAGATCTGCTTGTGCTTTGCGAAGAAGTGCTTGCTTGTCAGCACGTGCTGATTGGAACTCAGCTTCGCGTTGCTTATCTAGGCGAGCTTCAGAAACGCGGTTCTGTTGAACCTGGTCTAGAAGATCTTTCAGGCTCTTTGCTTCCTGAGCCTGCGCTCCGGTTGCTGCAACTGCAACTGTCGCAGCGGCTAAAAGAGATTTGAATACTGGTTTCATTAACAATTACTCCGCTGCGCTAATTGGTAGTTTAATCAGATCCGCAGGAATGACGTTGTTAGCCATTTTAACTGCGTCAACAACTGAAGACAGATACTCGTCACCCAGTTTTTCCCATGCGCGGCTTTCGTTGTTCCATACCCATGCGTGAGTTTGGTCTAGAGAAAGTGCAACTAGCGCCGTACGACCTAGGTTAAAGAAGTCAACAGTAACTTCTGTGCCTGCGTCGTCGATAGTACCTTGGTAAGAGTTGATCTTAGTACCGTATTCAACTTCAACTAGGTAAGCTTCTAGTACCTGACGGAACTGTTCTGAAACAGTTACGTTAGAGTTAGCCATAAGGTCGCGAAGACGCTCAACACGCTGTAGACGCTCGTCTAAGTGAATTGGACGGTCTAGCTTGATGAACTGCTCTAGGCTGTCGATCATGCGGAACATAAGAGGAACGATGCCCTGCTTAGTTTGTTCGATGCTGTCGATCTGACGTTGTAATGAATCGATACCGCGTTGCTGGTCTGCAACTAGGCTTGCGATGTAATCGTTGTAGATTTTAAGGTTTTCTGTCTCATCTACTGTTTGACGATACTCAACAAGTAGTTCTTGAGACTGTTCAAACAACGTATTGATTTTTTCTTGAGATTTCGCTGCAGCCGCGTGGATTTTCGCTTCTTCTTTATGAAGATCTTCAAGCGTATCTGCAGAGACTGCGCTACCTGTTAGTGCGAATGCACCCATAACAGTAGAAGCAATAAGAGTTCTCTTGCTCATTTTGGACATAGTTCCCAACCAAATTTCTTATTTGAATCCTCGCCGATAGGAAAATATTCGGGCAAGGGGCGTATAAAACTTTCACAATTTTGTTTCAGGAATGTAGCGCCGACGTCAATTGTCAGTACTACGAACGTATTATACTCACATGGAATGTTACGTTTAGTCAAGTAACACACTGTTTACACCTAGTAGATTTTCGATCAACTGCTCGTTTTCCGTTCAGTTAGCTTGAATAAGCGTTCGAAATTCCCCTGCATAATTCCGGCCACTTCTTAATCGATTAATATTTACCCAAAATTGCACTAATTAAATGCACAAAACCAGAAGTTAGGTGTAAAAGTGTGCTTTGCCTTGCACTGATATAACCCAACCGAGGCCTTCATAGTTACAATATGAGGCGACTTGTCTAAACAATTATTGCTCTTAGATTATTTGTTGTTGCTTTTATTCAAATCTAAAAATGTAAAAAAACAACATTGAAAATTAACATTGGCTTGCTATGCACAATTTGTTATTTATACCGCATCTATACATAACAAGAATGATTAAACCATGAGCGCACCTGCATATAGCTACACAATTGATGACAAACCTGTCTGGGTATTCGATGATTTATGCTCCCTTGAAGAAGCAACGGGTATATTTAAAGGTTTAGAACTAAGCGCATTCAAACATACTGAAGTCGCGCGTCCCGACACCGCTCAATACAAACATTGGGCAGTCGAACTTAGCGATACGCAAGTGCGAGCACTGGCCGTTTATCAACATGCTATTAAGGAAATCTTTAATACCACAGGTAAACATTACAGAGCATATCGTGGCTATGTGAATTATGCATCGTACGGCGACATGCTTTTTACACATACAGACTGTCTGCCAGAAGCTAATGAACTTACTGTATTGGTTTATCTGTGCCCCGAGTGGGATATTGAATGGGGCGGTGAAACGCTTTTTTATAATAGCAAAAACGATTGCGTTTTCGCCTGCACGCCAAAGCCGGGTAGGACTGTGATTTTTCACGGGGCAATCAAGCATGTAGGAAGGCCGCCCAACCGTATTTGCTACACGCCCCGATATACCCTGGCTTTCAAATTAGAGCTCGCTTAATGCGGACACCTAGCTGGTAGGATTAGGCACAATGTCAAAAGCGACCGTCAGACGTTGTTGATTAGACAAAATTGGATTTGTACCGTGCCATATATACGAAGGGAAGAAAACAACATTTCCCTCTTGAGGCTTAACAGCATAGTCTTCTGTCATATCGACGCCACTAATATCCGGCCGTCCAAAAACTAGCCAGCCATGCCCGTTTATTTTAACTTCAGCGGGCACATCTACATACAGCACTCCGCTAAGCCATCCTTCTGAATGATAGTGAGATTTGTGAAATCCTTTCTGTCGCAACCTTACCGACCAGCTGCCTATAAAATCGATATCTTGGCTTAGGCGGGATAAGAATGGATGCTTCTTCACACGAGTAAGCGTTGATAAAAACTCTTTGGCTCTTGCCTCAATAGCCGACCTTAACTCTTTAATTACTGGGTGGGTCGAATCGAAAAGGTTTTCAAATGTTTGAGAGCCGTTGCGAAGCGACTGCCCAATTGGGTGTCTTTCGTTGTTGTGAAGCGTAATAAGATGTGCTCTAAGTAGGTTTATAAATTTTGTGTTTGCGTCTTCGTTTCCTAACAAAGACTGTACGCTCACAAAACTTTGATAATCACATAACTGATTATACTTAGCCTCATCGCCATTAGCTTTGTACGCGGTGGATAATAATGTCCAATAACCCTGATTAAGCGGCGCAATTCGGCACACCAACTCTAGTGCTTTTATCGCTTCTTTATACCTTTTGAGACTTAATAAAGAATAGCTTTTCTCAATTATTAACGGGAGCGTCTCTAGAGTGGGATTAGACGCTTTAACACTTACGGTTGCCAGTGCTTTTTCAAATTCTCCAAGCTCTCTTAATGTGTGAGATAAACTGGCCGCTGCAGCAATTTGATAGGTGGGTAACTTAGTTTCGAGGAGCTTTTCTAACCAAAACTTAGCTTTTTCAAATTCCTCTACCCTAATCATCAATTCCGTGTAAGCCAAAATTAAATCCGGATTATCAATTGATAAGTTTGCCTCTAAAAGAGAAAACGGTGCTTCAAGGTTTTGAACCCAGGCTAAATGAGCATATTCTTTGTGTAAATTTACGCTATCAGGAAAGACCCTTATCCCTTCTTTATAAGTAGCAAAGGCCTCATTTAACGAACCGTTTAGAGCAAAGACTGCAGCTAGATTTTGATAAAGCTCTGCGGTAGAACTTCCCCCCGATAGCGCTTGTTTGTAGAGTGATATTGCTTCATCGAACTGGTTATTTCTGCGTTTGATATTTCCTAAGTTATTAAGCGCTTTTTTATTTTGTGGTTCGCTGTCTAATAATCGCTTCAAATAGCGTTCAGCCACATCATCGCGATGGTCCTCTACTAAAATTGATGCCATTAACAGCAAGACTGTGTTTTTGTTTGGCTGTGTAGTTAGTAACTGAAGACATTGCTTTTCAGCCTCGCTAAAGCGCTTAGCATCATAGAAGGCTCTTGCTAAGTTATACTTATAATCAAAGGCATTCGGCTTGATTTTTAGGGCTTTTGAAAACCATAAAATCGCTTTATCACTTTGCATTTTGTCAAGAAACAGATTTCCATAGCTATTCATTAGGTCGGTAGATTGAGGGAACAGCTTTAAACCTTTCTCAAAGACCTTCACGGCGTCATCAAGCTTACCTATTTTTCTTAACGCACTACCATGTAATTGCGAGACTACAGGATCAACACGATTTAACGCCCCACTTTTTTTTACTGTATTGATGACAAAAAGGAAATCACCTCTGTTGAATGCATTAATGAGGTTTGGGATAACAATATTTGGTTGCGATTGCATTATTTATATAACCTTCTATCCAATGAAGCTAGTGCCCCATACTGCAAAGACCACTCGCCATATTTGGAAATAAACTGTGCAACATCCTCTCGCTCAGTAAGCGTTAAATGCGGGTTCCAAATATCAATTATTAAAACTGCTCTGGCCGTTTCGTCCTCATTCTCCGCGCTATGCTGATAGCTGTCGTCAAACAAAATAGCGGTCTTCCCTTCACTCCAATAGCATCGCTCATTAGCAACATGCAAATACGACTTATCATTAATAATCAGTGGGATGTGCAACGTCCACTTTAGATTAGAAATTCCGAAATGAGGTGGGATTTTTGTACGTGGCTGCAGTACAGAAATGACTACCTCAGGTGCGTGTACTGGACAATGGGCCAGGATTGGCGAATTGAATAACGTCTTTACTTCGTCAGGAAGGTTATCACCATGATCAGTAAACTTGCCGCCTTTCATTAGGTGAAGTGAGTTCCATTTTTGGGCTAGCTGTGCCCAATCTTCGGTGTCTGGCACTGCACCTATATCGTGAATATAGCGCTCGTTTGCACCTGACAAACGAGATATGAACACGTCTTTATGGGCACTAAGCGTATTGATAAATGTATCAAGCCCTTCCACTGCACTGACATCTGAAAACGGAGTAGAGGGAAGGTTTGGGATAAATAGAAAGCTTGGAGACTGAAGTGCTTTATCGAACTTCTTTTGTTCAGCGCCGCAAAACATTGAAATGGCGCGCTTAATTCTTTTACTCGAACCAATCGACTGGGTTTTTATAAATAAATCACGCCGAGCTAAATTCGCTGCATTATGAATATGTGTAGCTTGAGATTTAGAAAGCTGTACGCCAGACGCTGGCGACAAATACTCGGGCCATCGCGAGCAAACTTCACCGTAATGAAAAAGAGCTTTATTGTAATCGCCTGCATTTATTGCGTCTGTAATTTGAGCAAGCGTATCGTCAGGGCTATTATTGTTTTCTTTAGTCATACAAAAATGGGAAGCGTTTTGCCTCCCATCTTAAACTAACCTACGGTGTATTTACAGGTCACCGCCGCCGGTTTCTGATCCACGCTGCATACGCAACCACCCTTCACGGCCAGCTTCACGCATGTTCTCTCTTTCTTCCACAGAGTAACAAACGCGCTGCATGCGGTTTGAACCTATCTTTTTCTCCATTTTGCATACCATACCATCGTCTCCGCCGTTGGTATTTGCCTTAGCATACTCAGAACTTTGATTGTCAGTTGAACCACATGCTCCCAATGCTAGTGCTAGGCTTGATGCAAGAATTATTTTTGTTACTTTTTTCATCCGTGTTATCCCTTAGTATAAGTACCGTAGACTACGTTACCATAAATAGTTGTACATTCTCTAATCCATTTTGTAACTATCCATTTATTTTGTGAAATAGATGGCGCGCCAGAATGATAGCTATTTAACAATAGCTTACCGTCTTTGTCTGAATTGGAAAAAACAACGACAGTTCCGCATCTTGGTACAATACGGATATTTAGCTTAGGAAAAAGAGTCTCCCCTCCCTCATCAACCGTATTCAGGTATACAAGAGCAGTCTTCGTGCGCTGTTTTCCATCTTTAAACATTAATCCATCGTTTATTTCGTTTAGCCCGTCATAGTGGGGTTTGTACTGCTGACCTGGTTCATATCGCAATAAATTTAACGCCTCGCCGTTACGTCTAGGCGTATTCGTAATTTGTGATATTACTTTGTCCAGCTTTCTTGTAATCCAATCGCAATGACTAGGCTCTATAACGGCAACGTAACTTGTTCGCACACTGTCAATTATGCCCTCGCCAGTCCTAGGGTCAACAATCATCGAGGGTTGCAAGAGTGAGCTAAATTTGGTGATTAAGTAATGGCATTCATATTCAGATAGTAGGCTTTCGTACACATTAATAGGTAAAGATGTATCTAACACTTTAGAGGGTTCATATACTCTACCAAGCGATTCAGATATTTCTTCTATAACTTCTTGATTCAGACTTTCGTCATTAGTAACTTGTGACGCTGAATGCAAATTAAGCTGTTTGCTGATATTCGGTGCTAGGTGACACACCCTACTCGCAATATAAGAAAATGTAGTGCTATTTACCGGTAGGTAAGAAAGCGCAACTAAATAAGCCTCTATCACACCTTCGTTCCCGAGTGCGATGAGCGTCTTGGCTACTAACTTCGTATTCGTTATTACGTCACCATAATAGCCAATTTGTAATTTATGGAACTGAACGACGGGGTTATCTGCACACTTTACCCCTTCTAAGAATGCCAGTGATTTTCTTGGGTTCTCCCTTGATCTGAAATAGGCATAATCCAACGCGGCATTAACGTCTCCAAATTCGCCAGCTTGTTTTAACCATTGCATTGCCTCATCAGTGTTGCCTGATGCATGGGCTTCATTAGCATTCTTAATACACTGCTCTACATTCATTACCTGTTGTCCACACTTTATTTAGTACGGCTTCCACATAACAAAAAAGCCTCCGAAGAGGCTTTTTTTCATTCTGTCTACTACAACTTCAATTAGAAGTTAAGATTTACACGTGTGTAGAAGAATTGTCCAGGAATTTCATACATAGACGGGTCGAAGCTGTTAGCAAACGTCGAGTAAGAAACTTCTGGATCAGTGTCGAACAAGTTGTTCACACCAAGCGTGATGCGTAGGTTATCGTTAACTGCGTAACCTAGTGATACATCGTGGTATGCCATATCTTCAAGTTCGTTGAAGCTATCGCCACCAAGCTCTTCACTTGGATCACTACATAGTTGTTGATCTAGCGTATCGCCATCGATTGAACACTCTTCAGTAGTGTGGCCGATGAAGCGAACTAACCAGTTAGCTGTCCAGTCATCGTACGCCCACGTTACTGCAAGGTTAGTACGTAGACGTGGAACAACGTCACGGTCACCGGCAAGACCTGCATCGTTAAACTCAGTAGATGTGTTTGTTATTGGATCGATTACGATAGTAGTGCGCTCGTCAACATAAGTACCATCCCAGTTAATGCGGAAATCACCGTACTCAGTTTCAAAGTTATACGCTACGTTGTAGTCGAAACCAGACGTTGTTTGACCACCAAGGTTTACTTGACCGTTAAACAAGTCTACAACGTTACCGCCAGCGCCACGTTCGATAAGTGAACATAGGTTGACGCCAGTTTGAGCACAGGCATTAAGAATAGTTTGTGCACCAACAGATGAAACGGCATTATCAACTTCGATATCGAAGATATCAAAGGTAATTGACAAGCCTTCAACTGCTTCTGGAGAGTATACAAAACCGTATGTAAAGCTTTCTGCTTCTTCAGCTTCTAGGTTTGCATTACCACCTACAGTAGTACGAATCTGCGTGTTAGGTTGCTCATAGTTTGCAGGAATACCCGCACAACCAGGAAGCTCTGGGTTACCCGCAGCACCGCCATTACATGGGTCAGTTAGCGGCGCAAAGCTATCACTGTTACCTGAGAACAATTCATCAAGAGATGGAGCACGGAATGCTTCAGACCATGTACCACGTACAAGTAGGTCTTCGTTGATGCGCCACTTAAGACCAATCTTTGAATTAGTCGTGTCACCAAAGTTGCTGTAGTCAGAATAACGAGTAGCAAGTTCTAGGTCTAATTGCTCTACGCCAGGCATATCTGAAAGTAGAGGAACTGCAAGCTCTAGGTACGCTTCTTCAACGCTGAACGCACCAGAGGTAGGCAGACGCGCGTTACCAGAAGTGATACCCGCAGCAATGATTGCATCTGGCTGGTCGTAACCTGATTGCCAGCGTTTTTCATAACCCGCAGCAAACGCTAGGTAGCCCGCTGGAAGTTCAAATACTTCACCAGAGATGTTTGCAGAGTAGCTCTCAAGAGCTGAGTTAAGCTCGTCTTGTGCAGTAAAGGTAATGTAATCAAGCATTTCTTGCGTGATTGTTCCTTCACCGATAACTTCAGGTGCACCGCCAAACAAATTCAATGGAACGCAGCCGCCAGTACAATTAGCAGGGTCACCAAGTGCGCTTCTCACGCGGTCCATGTTAAGTAGACCGTCTGTAGACGTGTTTTGTGTAATGTCTGCATAAGTGTAGTTAACATCCCAGAAGAATTCTCTGTCAGCAAACTCAAATACACCTTCAAATCCACCGTTGAACTGGAACTGGTCAACGTTTTGCTTGAAGCTACGGAAACCCGCCTCCATCATACGACGACCAAATAAGAACATCTCAAGAGCATTAGGATCATATAACGACGGGTCCAAATCTAGATCAGCATAGCCTTCCGAGTTAGGATCGGTAAGGATAGATGGGTTCGTCGTTACAGTAACACCATATGGATTAAACGGATTATTAGCCGCCAATGTAGCATCTTCAGCAAACGCCGTGCCTAGAAACAGAGGCGTAGGTGCTAGAGCCTGCTCTGACTTACGGTTGCCGTAGAAGCCCGTTACATTTACAGAGATGTTATCAGTTAGCTCGTAACGTGCCTGAGTATAGATATTCGTTCTTTCTTGAGGTGTAGAAAGATAGTTAAACGGTGCAAAGTTGAAGCGGCTTGTTGGCTCAACCCATGGCTCTAGACCACCGTTGCTATCGCCTTGCTGGCTGAAAGCATTGCCGGCTTGGTCAAACGTGAAGAAACGACCTTGAGGAGGAGCCGATGAACCACCAAAACCTGCAGGCGTACCGAAAACAGGCACTGCAGAAATTTCACGGTCGCCCGCTAGTGTAGGCTCTTCTTCAACGTAAGAGATGTTGAAGTATACGTTGCCTTTGTCGTTAGCTGTACCGAAACCAATGTCCCACTGCTCTTTATTACCGTCGCCTTCGTCCCACTGGCCGATGTAGCCAGACGCTTGAACGCCTTCAAAGTCCTGACGAGTAATAATGTTTACAACACCCGCAATCGCATCAGAACCGTATACCGCTGAGGCACCGTCTTTAAGTACTTCGATACGCTCGATGATTGCAGCTGGAATGTTGTTAAGGTCAACAGAACCACCAAGACCTGGCGCCCAACGCTTACCGTTAACAAGAACTAGCGTACGGTTTGAACCAATACCGCGGATGTTGATAGTAGTTGTACCATTACCACCGTTGTTGTTGTTGGTGTTGATAGCAGAACCCGCAGAAGGGATTGCTTGAAGAACGTCACCGATAGACGTAACACCGAACTTTTCGATATCAACACGTGACATCACTGTAACTGGGTTTGCACCTTCAATATCAGTACGACGGATGCGTGAACCTGTCACTTCGATTTTTTCTACTGCGTCAGCAGCTTCATCTGTTTCCTGTGCGTTAACCGCACCAGTGAAGGCGATGGTTGATGCAGCACCAAATGCGCACGCTAGCTTCACTGACTTAGCCAGTTTAGAGTTTGTAAACATGTATTGTCTCCCTGGACCACTAAAACTCTTAGTGTGTTTCTTAAATCGTTTATATAACGAATTATTATTAGTAAGGTCAAAGCCTCACCTTGATAATAACCACATCCTAAGCATAGGGTCAACTGGGATCAGACGGGTGTTCCATAAAAGTTCAATTTTTTTTCATCTTTTTACCTGCTTTTGTAAATATTAACTTACATTTAACATTTTAAGCACTTTCAACGAACTTATTGGTTATTTTTGGACTATTGACTTAGAAGGGCGTGATACACTTATAAACTCTACACACGCTCTTATTAACATTGCTTGCTACACGCCCTTTAGAACGAGTAATTTACCCTGAAACGAACATAGCGCGGGGTTTGCCATGCTGTTGGAAGTCCATAGTTCGGGTTAACATCTGGATGGGTGGGATCAGCTGAGCTCTCGTCATCGTATATTTCGTTTACTTCTGTAACGCGATCGTTATTTAGAAGATTGAAAATTTCCGCTCGTGCAACCAGCTTTTGGTCTTCACCGATGTCAATATTGTACGATGCAGAAACGTCGATAGAATAGTAACTGCTGGTGCGGCCACGGGAACCTCGAGGCGCTGGCTCACCACCAGCAAAGAACGACTCAGAATCATAAGCTTGAGCAAACAGGTCTGTCGGATGATAACCAAAAGCATTAATCGGACGACCAGTCCAAAACTGGAGGTTAGCGCCAAGCGTTAAACCTTCAGTGACTGCATAAGCGCTGTACAGTTTTACCTGATGACGTCTGTCATTAGGTCAGTCAGTTTGTGCGCCCTTGTTCAACTTTCATTCTACTGCAAGTAGAAACCTAACTGCTTTCTCACAGACTCAGGTAACGCCGGCAGAGCGCTTTTCGGTAATAAAAAAGTCGCCATATTGAAAAAGTCCAAATAAATGCGGTTTGATTCGGTCGTTTTCTTAAGATAATGGTGACCAGATGAACCGCCTGTTCCTATCTTAGTGCCCAGCATCCGCTGAACCATCATTGCATGGCGGTAGCGCCAGATAGTTAGCTGTTCATCTATTTCTGTGAGCGCAGTGATAAGCTGAAATGGGAGATTAAAAATGGGTTCTTCCGAATATTGTTTTATAAATAAGGCCGAGAGCAGTGCTTTATGACTTAAACGGAATTTGTCTTCGCCTCTCAGCTTTTCGAACTTAGCTTCATCAAACAAGGCATCGAAGTTCTCCATAGTACCCTGGAGGTCTTTGAGCTCCTGACGCCTTTCTGTCTCAGACAACATATCACTCGTTGAAATAGTGTGATGATCATCTCTCAACATTTCCTCTGCCGCATCTTTATAGTACTGCCAGAAGTCGAAGCCCTCTGTTTTTAAAAGCGGCATTCTCGACAGCCATTTATCAACAAGCTCGAACAAACTCGGCTTATTTTCTAGGTTTTCAAGCAGTGCTCTATCTTTATCAGTGAGGCGGTTATAAAAGCTTTGTTTGTCGAAGTCGATTCTAAAGTCACGTTTCAAGCCGAGAGAAATCTCTAAACGTTTGAACTGAATACTTTGGAAGCCGGATGCAGGTACGAGGTAATCTCTAAATGACAAAAATTGCTGTGGTGTCATCGTTTCCATGATGGCAATTTGGTCATTCATTAATTTTTGAATTTGTATGATTCGCTGTAAGCGATGTACAACTAACGTTAGCTGCTGATCTTTCACTATTTCTTGATTGAAAGTATCTATGACGGCGTTTAATTCGTGGAGGACCTGCTTAAACCATAATTCGTAAACCTGGTGTACGATTATGAACAGCATCTCTTCATGGGCCACATCACCATATTTTTCACTCTGTAGATCTTGGGCACCCAGTATTTTGTCTAGCTGGAGATAATCGCCATAGTAGCAGGGCTCTATATTTTTTTTCATGTCGTTAATGCCTTGTTGCCGTTATATAAGTCTGTAATTCTATCATCGTCACCTCGACATCCACAGAATACAAGCTATACATAATATGGATATACGGCTATGGGTTATGATGCGACATCATGTAAGTATAAAAATGTGTCCATTTTGTTCAAGTGAACACTATGTTCTGAAATTCATGGTCGCAACGTAACTATAAAAGCCACTATTACGGCGCTAAACGTTAAATGGGGGAAAATCATGAAGCTAGATGACGATATCCACAACTACTATGAACACCTTGTATTGGAAAGAATTAGCAAGCTTGGAATTGATAAAACTAAAAGCCCAGATTACTTGGCTGACCTATGCTGCCTGGCTTTGAATCAAGTACCGCCTCGCTACATCCGATATGAAGTAGATATGGCATTTTATTTACCGCAAAGCGAGCGCAATCAAATGGAAATGAATGTGGAACATGCCATCAGCAAGGCACTGAAATACTTGGATGAAACCGAAAAAAGTAAGATGCGTGAAAACACTGAAGAGTGATGTAATTTGGGTGGCGGGCCTCCAGCCACATCCCGGCACATGAGTCGTCTGCTGCGGCTGCTCCCTTCCAGGCCTGACCGAGTTCACAAAGTATCATTGCGGGAGGACCAAAAGCCCACCATAGAAGATTGCATTCAGCGCAGAATCATTCGCCCCTGCTTGAGTGCGGGGCGCATTATGACCATTTGGCTCAGAGTTTTCAACCCTTTATCGTAAATCTCTCTTCAGCAATAACGTTTGCGACACGGTTAGTGGCTGCTCCCTCTTGTTCTGAGCGAGCATAGATTTCTTTTAACGTTTCACCAATCTTCTCGATATGCGCCCGTAATGCTTCATTTGAACTCGATTCCATACGTTGATGGAAAATATCGATAACTCCACCCGCATTGATGACGTAATCTGGCGCATACAAGATCCCGCGTTGCTGAAGCAACTCGCCAATGTCTTCGCGTGCAAGCTGATTATTAGCAGCTCCTGCAATCACTTTCGCTTTAATGGCCGGTAACGTTTGATCGTTTATTGCTGCACCTAATGCACAAGGCGCTAACACATCAACATCCAAGCTTAAAATTTCCTCTGGCGCCACTGCAGTTGCGCCGAATTCAGCCACGGCTTTTTCTACCCCTTCCGGATAAATATCGGCAACATAGAGCTTAGCGCCATGCTCATGCAGGTGTTTAGCAAGTCGATAACCAACGTGCCCCATTCCCTGTATAGCTACACTTACACCATCAAGGCTTTGCTTTAAGCCATACTCTACCGTCGCTTTCAAACCTACAAATACGCCGTATGCCGTTGACGGGGCCGGATTTCCATCTGGTACTTCGCCGGCATAATGGTACTGAGCTTTGACACCCGCTATATAGTCCGATTCAGTCGCCATGGTTTGTAAATCGGTAACTGAAATACCTGAGTCTTCTGCGGTAAAATATTTTCCACCTAATGACTCTACAAACTTACCCATTGCCTTCATCATCTCAGGTGATTTTGTTTTTCGAGGGTCGCCGATAATGACTGATTTACCGCCGCCAAGCTCCAAGTTAGCCATGGCTGCTTTATACGTCATCCCCTTTGACAGTCTCAACACATCGGTCAATGCCTCACCACTATTTACGTAGGGCCACATGCGACAACCGCCAAGTGCTGGCCCCAGATTG
>NZ_JAFLMX010000334.1:0-19700 GCF_017849675.1 Alteromonas sp. AO-Serp | reverse complement strand
TTCGAGCTAGCTGCACAGCACTTCTTTGGTGATAGTGGCTTTGGTGTACAGGCAAACTATACAACGGTTACTGGGGATATCGGTTTTGATAACAATGCGAACCCTTCTATTACACAATTCGCATTGGTCGGCTTAAGTGATACTGCAAACCTTGTATTAATGTACGAAAAAGATGCCTTACAGGCACGTATTGCATACAACTGGCGAGACAAGTTCTTAGACACTACTTCTCAGTACATCAATGAGCCGGGTTATACCGAAGCGTACTCACAAATTGATTTGAGTATTTCCTACGACATAACCGAAGACTTAACGGTGGCCTTTGAAGGTATCAATATCACGGAAGAGAATATTCGCCGACATGGAAGAACCAGCGCTATGCTGTGGAACTTAGATGAATATGGCGCAAGATATGCGTTAAGCGCCAGATATACATTCTAAAGATTGGGGTGTGTTTACCCGCTAAAGCGCTTAGGGTTGCGCTTTAGCGGGTTTTTTTGTCATAGTGCTGTGTGAATAGTAAACAGTAATCAGATTAAATAATTTAGTGGTAGTGCTTTGGAAATTATCGTGGTTTTAGCGTATGAGTGATAAAGACAGTCATGGCAATATGCACAGGGTCGTTATTGTCGGTGGCGGCACCGCAGGATGGCTTGCTGCTGGAGTGCTAGCCGCAAAACTAAGCGCGAAACACACCATTACCCTTATCGAATCTCCTAATATTCCCTCCATAGGTGTTGGTGAAGGCTCTTGGCCATCACTGCGCGACACCCTTCTTGATATCGGCATTAGTGAAACTGAATTCTTAACCCTGTGTCAGGGCGCTTTCAAGCAAGGCTCCAGCTTTGTTAATTGGCGTAAAGGCGGGCACTCCTATCATCATCCATTTACCGTTCCAACAGGGTACAACGAACTTGATATTCATACTTGCTGGCAAGAACTCGCTCCCAATACGTCATACGAAGATGCGTTTTCGTTACAAGCCGCCATGTGTGCCGCAGGCAAGGCGCCCAAGCAAATTGCTACGCCGGACTACGCCCATGTGCTCAATTACGGTTACCATTTCGACGCCACAAAGCTTGCTGAGCTGTTAAAAAATCATTGCGTAGACAAGTTAAATGTCGCTCACGTCGTTGGTCATGTTGACAGTGTTCACTCTCATCAAAACGGGGATATTGAAAGCGTATCAACAAAGGACGGGGAAAAAATAGTTGGCGATCTATTTATCGACTGCTCTGGCAGCAGGGGCTTGCTTATCAAGGAACACTTTACTATTCCCTGGGTACCGGTTAAGCGCACAATGCTCAACGATCGCGCCGTTGCGCTTCAAGTGCCTTATTCAAACGAAGATGCTGAAATAAAAAGTACCACAGTGGCCACTGCACAAACCTGTGGGTGGACGTGGGATATTGCGTTGCAGCACCGCCGAGGTGTAGGCCTAGTTTACTCTTCTCAATTCACAAACGAAGATCAAGCAAAGCAGGTGCTGATTGACTACGTTCGTGAACGTTACCCTAGTGCACAAGATGCAGAGCTTTCTTTTCGTACACTCTCCTTTGAGCCTGGCTATAGATCACAGTTTTGGGTAAAAAACTGTTTGAGCTTAGGTATGTCTTCGGGGTTTGTTGAACCGCTTGAAGCATCAGCCATTGCTATGGTCGAGCTTGGCTTACGTATGCTCTGTGAGGCTTTTCCGCAAAACAAAGCACACATGGAAATAGTCAGTAAGCGCTACAACTCGCGCTTTGCATATCGCTGGCAGCGCGTTATCGACTTTCTAAAACTACATTATGCTTTAAGCGATAGAGAAGAGCCGTATTGGTTAGCGCAAAGAGATAAGGCGTCCATACCCGATTCCCTCGCTGAATTGCTTGAACTGTGGAAGTATCAAAGCCCTTCACGCTTAGATCTTATCGAGAACGAAGAGATTTTCCCCTCTGCTAGCTATCAGTATGTACTGTATGGAATGGGCTTTTCTTCTTCTACATCGCCTTTACGGCTAAATGAAGAGCATAAGCGTAAAGCAGTTCACATTCGCGAAACCTTACAACAAACTAAAAACGCTTATCTGCAGGGATTGCCGTCTAACAGAGTTTTGCTCAATGATATTGCAAAGCGCTACAGCAACGAAAAACAACACGTGCCCTCGCATGCTCAACGTGAAAAGAACAAGCACGCTTCAGCTTCGAGTTGTAATGACATAAAAAATACTTCAGATAAAAAGGACACCTCTAATGACCGTATCGGGTTTAGATAGCAGTAAAAATCAAACGCCCGTTAAGAACGTAGTCATTGCGGGTGGCGGTACTGCGGGATGGATGGCGGCCACAGCGCTGTCACGGCTTTTGGGTAAGTCAATAAACGTTACGTTAGTCGAGTCGAAAGATATTGGTATTGTAGGTGTGGGCGAGGCGACTATTCCGCCTATTAGAACATTTCACAAGTTGCTTGGCATCGACGAAAAAGCATTTATGCGTGCCACACAAGCCACGTTCAAACTGGGTATTGAGTTTGAAAATTGGCGTGAACAAGGTCACAGCTATATTCATTCTTTTGGTATAACCGGAAGAGAGTGTTGGGCTGGCGAGTTTCACCATTTTTGGCTGAGGGCTAAAGAATACGGATTTGGTGGTGAATTTGGTGATTATTGCCCGGAACTTATTGCCGCTAAACAGAGCAAGTTCGCCACATCAGAAGCCATGCCGCTTAACTTTGCCTATCATTTTGATGCCGTTGCTTACGGTCGATTTTTAAAGTCTCTAGCGTGTGATGCTGGGGTAAATCACAAGGAAGGAGATATAGAAAAGGTCGTAGTATGCCCGCAATCAGGCAACATCCAGTCCCTTCGATTAGCAAGCGATGAAGTCATAGATGGCGACTTTTTCATAGACTGTACAGGCTTTAAAGGACTGCTTATTGAACAAGCTCTTCACACCGGTTACGACGATTGGCGACACTATCTTTTTTGCGATAGTGCGGTGGCCATGCAAACTGAGCTTACTGCCCCACCCGTGCCATACACCAAAAGCGTGGCCCATAAGGCGGGCTGGCGCTGGCAGATACCACTTCAAGAACGAATGGGTAATGGATTGGTATTTTGTAGCCGATTTATGAACGATGAAGACGCCATCAATACACTTAAATCGCAGGTGACAGGCGCGCCCATTAATGAGCCGAGAGTGATTCGTTTTACTCCTGGAAAACGCAGGCGTGGTTGGAATAAAAACTGCGTGGCGCTAGGGCTATCCAGTGGCTTTATTGAGCCTTTAGAGTCGACCAGCATCCATCTAATCATGACTGGCCTTATACGCTTAATGCGCCTATTCCCCTTCGATGGCATAACCCAAAGCGCAATCGACGAATACAATAATAAGTTTGATAGCGAAATGTCGGCCATACTCGATTTTATTGTTATGCATTACAAGGTGACACAGCGCGAGGACAGCCCCTTTTGGCAGCAATGCCAGCGCATGGAGATTCCGCCGTCACTTGAGCATAAATTGGCTTTATTTGCCGAGTCTGGCCGTGTGTTTTTAGATGACGGAGATATTTTCCGTGTTGATTCCTGGACCCAAGTATTAATGGGCCAAGGCATGACACCTAGCCAGTATCATCGTGTTGCCGATGAGATGAGTGAACAGTCACTTAAGCAGTTTATGGCAGGATTAAAGCAGCAAGTGGATAATCACGTGGCTAAACTCCCCTCGCATGAGGCCTTCTTAACACAGTATCTGAAATGAGTTATTAGAAGCGTTAGATGTTGGCGGCAGGTAGCGCGTCAACAGTGACTCAAGCAGCTCGTAACCGACGAGCTACCAAACGCCCTACAGAAGTATCAAACCCAGCTAGAAAGCTGGGTTTGGTGTTAATTATTGAATGAGTTTGAGTCTGCTTTTAATTACTCAATATTCTGAATTTTAATATTGAGTGATAAAATTAAAGTAAAATAAATCATAGTCTTATTTTGTTTTTTGTTGATTTTTTTGCATCTTAATTGCTTTTCTGTACACTTCTGGATTTTTAAGTAGCATAATCCATTTTGCATGCATAGTTTGCCTGGTTAAACCATGTCGTTTGGCCAAGGCCGCTAAGTTTATTTTTGTCTTCAACTGCTGCTGATCATCGTAAGCCTTTAATAAGGCGATTAACACTTCTTGATTTACACTAATTGTACCAATCAGGGGGCCCTTTTTTGCAGGCTCAGGTAAGGCTGTTTTTTCAGTTTCAATCCTGGCAAACAAATGAATTAGAAGTAAGCGTTTGTTCGAAGGAGTACATTCACTGCAATTTTTTTTCCAGTCATTGACAGTGGCTTCGTTTGCCGATTTATCAATCACACGTATGACTGCTCCTCCCCACTCATCAATACTCTTAAATCGTTTTGTATTTACTGCGCTGATTAAACGAAAGCATTCTTGATAATTCGAAGCGCATATTGTTGAGATTCTTGAAAGTGAGTCATCATCCACTCTGTTAATTGAACTATCCGTTATAGACCGGTTAACGGATTTGGGAGCAATGACCTTAGAAATAAGTGAGTTAAAAATATCATTGGTGGGGTGGCTCCATCCATTTAGAAATGCCGCCCGTTCTAGTTGTCTCCTTCTCTTTTTGTATTCTTTAGCTCCATTAGGTTGTCTATGGATTGGGCAGAACCTTTTGTTTTCGGTTGTCGGCCTCCAGCAAAGAGGGCAAAAATAATTAAAAAACTTCAAATTTTTTATCACTTTTTGTTATAGATGATCTGTTTTTTAATTCCATTTTTATGAAGTATCTGGATTCATTAGGTATTTTATTTTGTTAGCTTTAAAAGCTACAACAAAAAAGTGAAAAGTTACAACGAAAAAGTTAAAAACCCTTTAACTTTAATGTTTTAGAAATTTTTTTGTCAGTATAGTAATCGGATTTTAAAGGTTTTTTTTCAGATTTTTCCAGCATATTATTTTTAGCGCAAGAAGAGTGAAAGGAGGAAAATATGACTCTCGATGTGCTACTTACAACAAACAATCTTTGCCAGATTTTTCAGGTAAATCGGTCAACAATTCATCGCTGGGTGGGAGACGGAAGACTGCCTAAAGCGGTCTTGCTTGGACCACGCTCGCCTCGCTGGACACAAGCACAAATTGACAACTTTATGGAACGCAACGGTGCTAAGGAGGCATTATGAAACTTCGAGAAAAGACTGACAAAAACGCAAAAAAAATTGATCATAATTGGTC
This sequence comes from Alteromonas sp. AO-Serp, assembly GCF_017849675.1. NCBI lineage: Bacteria > Pseudomonadati > Pseudomonadota > Gammaproteobacteria > Alteromonadales > Alteromonadaceae > Alteromonas > Alteromonas sp. AO-Serp. Next base: position 14,481 of record NZ_JAFLMX010000334.1, on the reverse strand, counting down.
AGATGCGAATGATGGCATTGAACAATTCAGAATCAAGAAGTCTTATGGCTCTGATGGATACATGCATGTACTTCCTTGGCTTGTGAAACACATGGTGCCAGCTTCTTCTGTTGGCTTAATTTACGGGCGAAGCCAGAGTTTTAAAACATTTTTCCTGATCGACAAGTGCTGTCGGGTTGCTGCGGGTTTAGATTACTGCGGAAAGCCTACCAAGCAAGGAATTGTATATTTGGTTGCAGCTGAAGGGGGCTCAGGGATTGCTAAACGTATCAGAGCCTGGGAGCTTGAGAACAAGACAACTGTTGGGAATAATCTTATTGTGGTTCCTCATACAGTGTTTCCCACATCTGATCATCAACGCCAAGCTTTGATCGACGATATCAAAGCTGAATGCGAAAGGCAGAACAAATATATTGCATTGGTCGTTTTTGACACGATGTCGCAGTGTGCAAATGGAGCCAGGGAAAATGATGCTGGTGAAGTGTCAAAATACTTAAATCAATGCAGAAGTATCGCCACTCAAGTGAACTGCACAGTCATCAATGTGCATCACACCAAAAAAGATTCAGATGATTTTCGAGGAAGCTCAACGATAGAAGGTAATCTTGACTTTATGATTGCAGTGAAGCGCAATGCCAGCTCAAAGGAAAACCTGACTACTGTCAGGTTACACAAGATGAAAGAAGCCTCTACAAGGTATCGTTGGGAATTAGCTTTGAGTGAGGTCGAAATTGATGCAACTGACGAAGAAGGAAATTTTGTTAAAACATTGTGTGTCCACTCAAATAAGGTTGTTCACTTAAGTGGTGAGTCCACGGACAGTCAAAAGAAAAACCCCAGTCAGTGTGAGAAGGACGCGGAGTGGATTCTTGAATTACTTAAAGTTAATAATGGTGAATTGTCACTTAAACAAATTCAAGAAATTGTCATTTCCAAAGTGGGTAAGGTCAAATCCCTTGGTATGCGAGTAAGCAGAGCTAAGAAACATTTGGCTGATGGTGGGTTAATAACATCGGAAAAAACAGGAGCAGAAGTTGTAATCCGCCTAGTAACTCATGAATCACCAATCGCGGCTTAACACGTACGTAATAACCAATAACAATAACCCCGCCTTTTATAGGCGGGGTTATTGTTATTGGTTATGTAACTTCCTTTCCAGATAATACTGGCGGTTAAGGGAGTTCATCAAAAAGACCTGTGACCTGGCAGGCCTCAAGAAAAGGCTTCTTGAGAAAATTGCAGTCAGTGAATGGCCGATTTCGCGCATTGAGCGCTAACGACTGCAAGAAATCTGTTGGATCGCGCCCCAACTCTTTCCACTCATCAAATACCTGCGCAAGCCAAGCTTTTCCATCACTTTCCGTGCAGAGTTTGGCTTTGTAGCGTTCTTCGATTCCATAGACGTCTTTCCAGCTTTCAATTTGTTCGTTTATTGCGGCTGGGCCGAACGTCAGGTTCATGTCTGCGGGTGTGAGCTTTTCGATGTCTGACGTAAGTAGAGCAACGTGAATGTCGAGCGCGTGAGGAGATGTAGTATAAGGGTAAAACACAGCGCGCCGATTTACGGCTCGGGTTGGGTCTTTAGGTGTATAGGCCGGGTCTTTGCTGGTTTTATAACTGCTGTTGCATTGATGACAAGCCGGAGCCAGATTTTTGAAATTGATCGAATTAAACGGGTAAATGGCTTTAGGTAAATAATGATCGTAGGCTTCGCGTTTACTGTGATACTCACCAAATAAATCATTAATACCGCAAAAAGGGCATTTGCCGATTTTGTTAATTTGCACAAAAGTTTGGAAATGATCGTCAATGTCGCCAATTTTAGCTCGCAATGCTGCAAGGTCTAAAAGATTCTGCGAGTACAACCCTTTGAAAAAACCACCAAGCTGAGCTGCCAGATCGGCATGGTTTATTGGTATGTCAGCGTAGCGAGCAAGCTGTATAGCTGGGTCTTTTTCGCAAACTTTTTGTACGTCATTGTTTCCCCGGAACCAGGATTGAAATTGTGCAATATCTGCTGCATTTAACGTGGCAAATAGGTCGTGGATACGCTCAACATGGCCATAGAAAAAGTCTGCGCCAGCTGCATCAGAGTAAAAAAAGGCTTCCATGACTTCCTTTAACTCGGGTTTTGCATCGAAAAGATTTAAGCCGAAAGGGCCGTTAGACGGTGCATTACACCACACTTCATCAAAGATGAAGTCTATGAACTCCTGCATCTTTTCCATCTGATGCGGTACATAGGTGTAGGCAAACAGCATTGTGATGTCCTTATTAACTGTCTTCTTCGATGTTGTCGTCTTCACTGGCGATAATAGCTTTTAGCAAAAGCAGCTTTTCAACCGAGTCGCCCAGTTGTTTATGTATCTCATCGATTAGCGCTTCATTATCCTCGTCGCCTTTTTCGAAGCGAAGGCGTAGGTCATCTAAAATACCCTGAGCATAAGCGCCAATGGTTTCGCGTTTACCGAAGGTACTCATAGTAATTTTGTTAATCGATGCGCCGAGGGTGTTGTAGTCGGGGTGGCTGATACTGACTTCTCCCGTGTTCGTATCTTTGCTGAAAACCAACACCTTGGTTGGTTTGCTGTCAGAGATTAGGAAGGGTGTATGGGTGGTAATCAGCATTTCCTGGCTGGCGCTACCATCTTTCGGAAAACACTGCCTTAAACGGCTGATAAAGTTAGCGCGCCAATCGGGGTTAAAGTGGGTCTCCGGCTCATCCAGTAAAAACAGGCTATTAGTGTTGCGAAACAGCAGACACAGGCCAAGGCTATGTAAAAGTTGATGCTCGCCATCGGATAATTCTTTGAGCATTAAAGGTTCGTCGCAACCTTCTTTGCTAAAACGCACAAACTTAAACCGCATAATACGTTGGTCCGATGCCAGGGTCGGTATGGTCTCGCTGACGTAGTGGCTTTTGCTTTGGTAAACATCAGCTTTCAGCGAATCGCTTACAGTGTACAAATTCAGGGTGAGTAATACCTGAAAAGCTTGAAACAGCGATAATGGATTGTAACTAAAGTTTTCTCTAAATGCTTCTTTGGTCGCTTTATTAACCCAGTAATCCAATATCAAACTATCGTTGGCATCGTCCTCAAAACTAAGTGTTGCACAGCGCTTAAGCGCGCTAACCAGTCTGGATGACTTTTCATCCCCCTCTAATAGTTGCAAAAGATTCAGGCGATAACGTATGTTTCCCAGCTCATCCAATTCGGCGTTCAATGCCGGATGATCTTTGATGATACTTTCCAGTGTTTGCGGTTTGCTTTCGTTGTCACTGACAAAGCTGTCGAGTTGTTCTGGGGATAATTCAATAGTGCGGCGCAGGACAATGCGAAATTCTTTTAACGCTTCAATACCCACATCTTCGCGAAAGGGTTGCAGAGTATCATCGTCCTGAAACAAAAAATTACACAGCAATATGGCCTGACTAAAACTGTTATCCAGATACGCCATGCGCGTTTCCGGGTAACCAGGGTAAGGGAGTTGCTGGCTTAATGCATTCCAGTATTCATCCAGCTGGATAAAACGCATTTTAAAAAACGGCAGGCTTAAAATCTCGTTTTCGCCCGAGGAATACCCCAAAACAAAATCCGGCAGCAACTGGCGAGCATAAGTTCTGCCCAAAGTCAGCTCAGTCGGTTGTTCGGCATCTTCATGATTCATCAGCCACCATACAGGGGCAAGACCCGGTGCTTTTTTAACGCATACCCGAGCCATTTCTCCATAGCCGGTTACTGCCCATTCGGGTAAAGGACTAGTGAGGTACTCCAGTTCAAAACCATCTGGGATCGCACTTGTTCCCTGAAAGCCATGGGGGTTGCTCTCTTCGTCGTATGCAAAACTCTCCGGCAGGTTTTCCAGATACAGACATTCCATATGGTAAAAAATTGCGCCCAGTACCTCCAGCAGATTGGATTTGCCACTGCCATTGGGGCCTGCGCACACAAAAGGCGTAAAACCTTCGTTGCTTTCCAGTTCCTCCTGCAAGGTCCACTCTGTGCGAAAGTGATGTTCGAAGTCGCAGGGCAGGCTGCGAAAGCCTTTGGGGTCAGTGATTTTCAGGCGCAGTAATTTCAAAGCTGGATGCCCTTTTCGGCTAACATTCTCAACTCAACGCGGTTATTTTTATCATTAAAAATCTGTTCTAGCCTGTTGGACTGCAGCGCTTCAAATACCCAGGTCTTTAGCGCGTCAAAGTCCTGTTCTTGCTGACCAAAAGGAACAGAATCTTCATCCATGTAATCCACACTACTGAAATGTGCCCTTTGCCAAAATTCATCAATCTTAAAACTGTCATTGGGGGCTTTCTCGTTTAAAAAGTGCTCGAAAATCTGGCTCAGTAAAGCCTTACGTCCCTCCGGGTTTGACATCGGATATTCATCGAAACCACTAAGTAATAAAGGCTCGAATGAAGTCTGTTGCAGCTCTGTACCGGCTTCATTTTCTGTTTCTAGATTTTCGCTATCGTCGCTAGCATCTGCATTTTCCGGCAAGGGTACCCGCGATAAATCCAGCTCGCCTTTAAAGGCTTGTTGACTGAGCGCGCCGTAAAGGGATTCCAGATCGCCTAGGCTTTGTTGATAGCGGGATTTAAGCGCTTCGACTTTGTCAAAAATTACGGCGAATAGATTTTGAACCTCTATGTCTACCAAAGGTATCTGAAAGTTTCTTATCTGAGTTAGGTTTAGGCCGGGCTTCGCTTGTCCATACTGCTGTTTTTTAATCTGTATTTGCCCGGAGTGCTCAGCTGACAGATAATATGATAGGAAAACAGGATTAAGACCTTTGGTTCTAATTATTGATACATGCTGGCTTATGAATGCTTCCTCAAAGTTTTCTGGAACGGAGCATACTCTGCCAATTTTTGAGCCAGTAATGGTTAAGAGCACGTCACCACTTTGAACCCTTGTTCTGTCAGCTTCAGCATTAGAAGGAGGATTTACATAAGCAATATCATCCATACCAATATGGTTCATCTGAACATCTAGGGAACGAATAAATCTTTTTCCCGAATCTGAGTAATATTTTGACCAACCACGCCCACCGCTTGTAAGGTGGGTAATATATCCATCCAGTTCTGTATACTCCCATCCCTTCTCATTCCTCACAGGATCACCAAACATATCCAAAAACACGCTTTTGAGCAGGTCGTCGAGTTGTTGCAGGTGTTGTTTGCGTTGGGCAATCAGCCCTTCCACTTTACCGAGCAGATAGGCAATGCGGATTTGGTCGTTGAGGGGCGGAAGCGGGATTTCGATTTCTGCCAAAGACTTTGAATTTAGTGTTTTGCCCATTACAGCCTGATTTGAACCACCATAGGTTGCTGACTGCAATGCGAAGTAGAGAAATTCTGGATTCAGCTTGTCCTCATCTTTGATTGAAAAGGCTGCAATGGCTTCATTTGTAAATAGATCGCAACCAGCAAACGCCATCTTTCCAATGGTCAATTTGAAGCTAAAAAGTAACGTGCCTTTTTTTACGAGTTTGCACCTGGCTTCTTTAATTCCGATGTCGGTTATCTGTTCTTTTGTGTCAGTGACTGTTTTTGAATTTAGGTCTCGAATTGAAACCCATGGATGCCCTTTGCCCCAATATTCTGGTCTGTTTCGTGATGGTGTGCGTCCTATGGAAATGTCTAATAGGCTAGACAGTTTTTCCTGTCTCATCCCAACATCTCCTTTAACGCCAACAACTCCCGTACAATGCCACCCTGCACATTTGCCAAATCTGCCTCACCCACTTCGGCCTGAATCAACCGATCCAGAATCACGCCGGGCGCATCGTAGTGTATCTCTTCAAATACATCTTCTTTGTAACGGCTTAACGACAGGTCATAGCCTTCAGCTTCGATCTCGCTGCGCGGCACCATAAAATACTTAGCCGTGCGGTCTGTATCAACTTCAGGATTTCGGGCATGGTATTTTTGAATAATGTCTTGCAGGTCACCATGACCTTCTTGCTTGCTGCGCTTGTCATCCAGTGAATAGCCATCGGCGGCCGTTTCGTAAAACCAGACGTTGTCGGTGGCGGGTTGGGTGACTTTGTCTTTTGGTCCCCAGACTTTGGTAAATAACAAAATCGCGGTGCTGACTCCGGCATAGGGTTTAAACACGCCGCTGGGCAGGGTAATCACGGCTTTTAAGTCACAGCGCTCGACTAATATTTTGCGCAAATCCTTAAAGGCTTTACCGGAACCAAACAACACGCCTTGTGGCACAATCACGCCGGCGGTGCCGCCTTTTTTCAGGAGGCGATAGATATTTTCAACAAACAGTAATTCTGATTTGGTGGTGGCCAGTTGCAGGTTTTCGTTGATGTCGCCCTTGTCGATACTGCCTGTAAAGGGCGGGTTGGCCATGATGATGTCGTATTCGGCTTCCTGGGTATAACTTTTGCTGAGTGTATCTTTGTAATCGATATTGGGTTCGTCGATGCCATGCATCATCAGGTTCATTAAACCTAAACGCACCATAGTGCTGTCGATGTCGTAACCCCACAATGAGGCGCTTAAAATGGCTTGGGCTTGTTCGGTTAGCGCCGCAGCGACGGAAGTACGCACAAAACCATCTTCATCAGGCTTGATGTCGGTGGTACCAGCTTTTTTGGCTAGATCAGTCACTATGTATTGGTAGGCACCCAGTAAAAAGCCACCGGAGCCACAGGCTGGGTCGGCAATTTTATGGCCCAGTTGAGGCTGCACCAAATCGGCCAGTAGTTTAATAATGTGACGCGGAGTGCGGAACTGGCCGTTTTTACCGGCAGTAGCAATTTCAGACAGTAAAAACTCATAGACATCGCCCTGAATATCCTGGAAAGCCTGACCTTTCTCTTGTGAGTCGTGTTCCATTACCGCAAAGATTTCGTCAATGGTTTTAACCGCTTCGACCAACAGTGACGGTTTAGGAATGATAAACACGGCGTTTTTCATATGGTGGGTAAAGTTACTTTCCGCACCGTTTAAGTCTTTTAAAAACGGGAAAACTTTGCCTTGCACATGCTGCAGCATGTCTTCGGCCTTCATGCGTTTGAATTCACTCCAGCGCAGGCTTTGTTTAGGTAAACCATATTGGCGTTCGTCTTGGGCGCGAATATCCATTAGTTCTACGGCTGTTTCATTACCCTGTAACTTGGTGCGAAATTCAGGCGGCACCCACATCCCGTCGAATTTTGAGGTGTAGGCTTCTTCTGTCCACTCGGCATCGGCCTGGCGTTTTAAATCCAGCTCATCGAGGCGCTTCATAAACAGCAGATAGGTGATCTGTTCGATGGCAGTGAGCGGGTTGCTGATGCCACCGCTCCAGAATTTATTCCACAGCTGGTCGATTTTGCTTTTGAGTTCGGGGTTGTTTTGTAGCATGGTTTACCTTTTTAAGCGGCTAGCGTTTGGGCTAGCTGCAGAATTTCGTTGATTTCGGCGGGGTTGAATACCCCGCGTATCCCTTGCGGATGGATCACCGTAAAGGGTGCATTGATTAAATCTTTTTTCTCGACTTTTTCGCGCTCAATAATGAAGCTTTTCAGCAGGTTTAAGAATTCCAACTGGCGGCTGTTGAGCGTGGTATGGGCGCGTATAAACTGGTCAAAGGCGGCACTTACTTCGTCGGGGAAGCTTTTTAACACTTCTATACCCAGAATATGGCGAATAAACTGAATAAAGCGTGCTTTACGGTTTCTATACACTTGACGTAGCAAGTTTTCGGTAATGTGGGGGTGTTCTTCATGCAGCAGTTCGGCTAATTGTTCTGCCTCATCACTGTTGACCGGCTTGCCGTTTTTTAGCTTTTGCAGTATCGGGTTATGCTCGGTGAGTTCGGCGATCAAATTCTCTACCATTTCCCGATAGCGGCTTACGCTCACTGCTTCGTTTTGCGGGCCAAATTCCACCCATTCTTTTTTGTGCAGTTCGTCCATTAAATCGAGATGGATTTGTTCCTGCCCAGTATTTTGCTCACGAAATTTCATTAACGGGCCGAGTTTGGCCACCATATCGTCAAAACTATCCTCGTCGGCCTTGCTCCAATAAAGCGGTGTTTGCGCGGAGCGAATCAATTCCTCTTCAAGTTTTACAAACGGAACGGATAATGGCAGCTCACTGATTTGCTCGACAATGCCTTCTTTTAGGGTTTCGGCCCGTTCTTTTTCTTCTTGCAGAACGGCTAAGGTGTATTCCAGCACATCACGCTCAAAACGCATGGCTTTGAAGTCGGCTTCGGAAACGGTGCGAAACAGTGGGTTGATTTCAGCCCGTAAAAATTCAAGCTTGTCGTGGTAAAGTGTTAGCCAGAAGTTGTCATCGTCAAGGCGTGCCAGTTGTGCGGCAGCTTCTTTGATTACCACAGAATTTTGCGGCAAGGCGGCAATTTGGTTGCGTAGTTTTACCACTTCACGCGCTGCGGTATCAGTATTACCGGTGTCGCTAGCGGCTTCGATTTTATCCAGCCGCAATCCAACGAGCTTAACGGGCAGCGATAACAGGGGTTTGAGTTCTTTGCCTTTGGGGTTGAGCTTGAAGTATTCGAAGTTATCCCAGCAGTCGAGAATCAAAAACACGTCTTTTTCCAGGCACCAGGGCTTGGGTTTACTCGTTTCAAGTAAACGGGTACCACGGCCCACCATTTGCCAGAACTTGGTGTAGGAATACACCGGTTTGGCAAACACAAGGTTAACAATTTCGCGCACGTCGATGCCGGTATCGAGCATATCCACACTGATGGCAATGCGCGGCATGTCATTATTGGTGAACTGATCGAGCAGCCCGCCTTTGCCGTAAACACGTGGGTCATCCGATACCAGTACTTTGGCCAGTTCTCCATGGTATTGCGGATAAAGTTTGTCGAAAATTTCTTCAATACGACGAGCGTGGGCTTTGGTGGCGCAGAAGAATATTGTCTTACCGGGTAGAACACCGTTGATATCTTTAATGGCCTCTTCCATGAACTCCCGCACGATCAGGGTGTTGGTGCCCTTGTTGATCACTTGCTTTTCTAGCTGCGTGCCTTCGAAGTTGATGTCTTCGATTTCTTTGCCCTGTAAGATAAGCTTTTTCTGGTCTTCCAGTGAAATAGTACGCTTGCTTATACCATCCATTTGGAATTTGGTCTGGATTTTCATTACCTGAAAATTGCAGAGATAGGGCGGCACGTTGTTAACGGCTTCTTCGTAGGTGTAAGCGAAGGTGGGGATGCCATCTTCACAGTGAAAAAGCTCAAAGGTATTATGGTCAATAATGTTGGTAGGTGTGGCCGTTAGACCCATGGTGATGGTTTTGAAATAATCTAGCACTTCACCAAAGGTGTTGTAGATGGAGCGGTGACTTTCATCGACTACGATAAAATCGAAAAAGTGCGGTGAGAGATGTTGTGACTCATCGCGGATGATATTGAGCATGGTTGGGTAGGTGGCTATATAAACACGACGGTCTTTGGCGATTAGCTTTTCACCCACATTGGGCCAACGAGGTTCGTTGGGCATGTGTTCTTTGAAGGCGACCAGCGCTTGTTCGCGTAGCGCGATTCGATCTACCAGAAATAAGACCTTCTCGGCGTGGTCTGCACGCATCAGTGCATCAGTGAGTGCAATGCAGGTGCGGGTTTTACCGGTTCCGGTGGCCATTACCAGTAGAAAATCGCGTTTTTTTTGCTCTATGCCTTCGAGCACGGAGCGAATGGCGCGGATTTGGTAATCGCGTCCGGCAATCGAAGTATTGATGAATTCCTGTGTAAGCGGCTTGCGGTTGCGGCGGATGTAAGCGAAGCGCTCTAAGTCATCACGGGTCGGAAAACCGACGACTTTGCGCGGTGGAGCGTTTTCTAAATCCCAAAAATAGAGTTCGTGGCCATTGGTGTAAAAGCAAAACGGTAGCTCGCAACCGAGTTGTCTTTGAATGTTGTAACAATATTGCTTAGCTTGCTCGCGACCGATAGCTGCATCTTTAGCGGTTTTCTTGGCCTCAACTACAGCCAACGGTTTGCCATCTTTTCCTAGTAATACATAGTCACTGAATTGGTACCCTTCGAATTTGGTACGTGGCTCCGCCACACCTTCGGGCAATGAGGTGACAATGTCGAACTCTTCAACCACTTGAGTTGGGTCTTGGATATTCCAGCCTGCCAATGCAAGTTGATGGTCGATGAGTTCGGAACGGGTTTGTGCTTCGGTTTTACTCATATTTATAGCATTCCTTGCTAGCCCTTTAGTTCTTCTACATTGTCATCATCCGGACCGCCAGCGCGTACCCATCCATCAACCTCTGAAAGCTGAAATTTCCAAAGGCGCCCAATTTTATGCGCTGGTAAGCCTTTGTGTTCTCGCCAACGGTAGACCGTATCTTTGGCAACTCCTAAATGTTTTGCTACTTCGAGAGCAGTAACCCAAGGCTCGGAGATCATATTTTTTAAACCGTAATTTTAGCTTTAGAGTCGTCTATAATCGTTTTAAATCTATGTTAATTAGGTCGAGTTGTCTATTTTAAATTTAAATTATGAACGGGTTGAATGGCTAAACTAAAAAATGCTGGCTACATAACAAAATGATTGATGTGGATTAGGTTGAGATGAGGTCGTCATTTGAGTTGGTGCTTTGCGTGACTACCTGCCGATAAGTCCGTTTTTCTCAGTAGGCTGCGCAGAATATGTTTGCTTTTGGTTTTGATAGCTTCTGCCATTTCTATGCGCAATTGTCTTAACTGTTCAACATGTTGTTGTAGCCAAGATAGCTCAGAGCGTTGTTGTATAATTTGTTCTTGCAAGACTTTGGTTTCTGTACTCTGATTTTTGATAGTGTTTTTCAGTTCTTTGTCTTTTTGCGCAAGTGTTTTCACTTGTGTGATTAGCTCTTTTCGTTTGTTTTTTACAAACTCTTCCTTAGTTAGGTGTTCTCTACCTGTAATACTCTTGGGTTCACCTCTCGAAAAACCAAGGCTGGCAAATGGCCTATGTACGAGATCCTGCAATCTTTCGAAGTTTGGGTTGGAAGAATTTGTACGGCCATCTTGGTTTTTTCCCTTTTTCATCATGTGACGCAGCGGAGCCATACGCTTTTCAAAGGAGTAGTTCATAAATTGAACGTGCGCATGATAATTTCTGACAAAGCGCCCTTCCTCAAATCGCCCCTCGTCCTGGTGAAGATCGATACCCAGAGGTTCAAAGCCAAACTCATTCTTTACAGATTCAGCGTAGTACTTAAGCCGAAGCATAATTGCCTTTCTTACCTTTTCTTGTCCGTACTTTTTTTCTAGCCTGGCAATTTGATATTCACTCAAGAATACTACATGTTCAAACAATACATTATTGTCTGAACGAACCTTCTTTCCGGTGACCTCCTTGTGCTTCTCACACATTAGCCTCAGCGCCTCGGCGGACGATTTTGCTCCATGATAATAAAAGCCGATATTGTTATGGCTGAGAGATGTCTCAACATTTACCGATTTTGTAAATCCATTTCGCTGAGAATGCGCGTGATCTAAAACTGCCTCAGCGGCCTTTTGTTTGTAATAGTATGCCTTAACCCCTACGAAGGCTTTACGGTGTATGCTGTTCATCAGGAGCCCTCCTGCTAATAAACAGTGAGCACTCGCCAAATACAGGCTCGCTTATCTTGTTATTTTCAAGACAGCCTCTGAATTTCATACCTTCCAACTTATCACCGGTTATATGAGAGGATACACAAAGTCTACATCTCGAAAGGAGGGCACAATCAATGGCTATATTTTCTAACTCCATTACAGTGACTTTTGGATTACTTGCGATTTTCATTGCACCGTAATAAGAAGTCACCTTATCAACCTCACGAGGGCTAAGTTCAAGCGACCCAAGAGTTTTAGTTAATTTATCTTCTGAAACAAGTGCAATTGTTTTAATAATATCGTTTGAATCACTTTCCTCTGAAAATGCAGCTGTCAATTTTTTTAGCCATTGAAGTTCAGCGTGAGTAAACCTACATTTGTATACTTCGCTCTTTGTCACCTCAAAATAACGTAACCTAGTTTCACAACGTTCAAGGTGTTTTAAAAGCATTCTAAAAATGCTGTCGCGATCCATATTTTTTAATTGCGACCTCAATTCCATTTCACTTAGTAAAAACATCTTCCTTGTTTCCTTTAATATTTATTGGTTACCATTATCCTATATCAAAATTTCGGAAGAACGTTTTTTTGAGCAACTATTTTTTGCGGAAGCAAACCCACACCTATCGAAGATAGGTTTTAGTGGGCTATAACCTTTATATTTGTGATGTGATTTCAGGATTTTCGATTAAAGGAAAAACTCTCTCTGCCAGTTTTTTAAGTGCTTCTTTACGCTCTTTGAAGTAATCGTGCTGATCGTAAACACCTCTGACGCCTTTGACTTTATGATTCAAACATTTTTCCGCTACGTCGTTATCAACTCTAAGACTTGATAACAATGTCCTGCAAGTACGTCTTAGGTCGTGAATGACAAAGTACTTAATCCCAGCTTGACCCAAGACATTACCAGTGGTGCTTTCTTTTTTACCTGTCTTTTTACCGAATAAGTTCGTTAGAGCATGGTTTAGCGTGTCGTCACTAATATGCCCTTTTTTGCCTGCTCTTCGACTTGGGAAAACATATTTAGAGCCAAAACTTAAGGCTTTTAATAACTTAAAATAAGGGACTAATAAATCTGGAATTGGAATGTCTATGGCCATTTTATTTTTTGCCCTTTCTTTGGGCAACTTCCAAATTAACCCTCCGTCCTGTTCAATTGTGTCCATGTTAAACTCAATCCAAGGTGCTTGCGTTAGCTCCGTTTTGCGTACGCCAGTTAAAAGTAAAATAGCCGCGGCAATATAGTTTTCATACACAAAATGTTTGCTGTTGCACCTGAATACAGCAAATGCTTTTTCAATCTCTTCCAAGTCAAGATGTCGTTCCCGCGATACCTCCTGACCTCCAGCTTGTTTGTTAGTAAAGGCAGATGCAGGATTACTGTTTGTGACTCCTAAACGAATACCATGGGAGAAAATTTGCTTAAGGTGCAGTAACGTGTCATTTGCAATGGATGCTCTTCCTGATTGAACTACTTTCTGAAGGATATTTTGAATATTCAGGCCTGAAATCACATCTATTTTCATTCCGCCAATATGGGGTTTGATCTCCTTTTTATAGATGCGTTCTGGAATTTGTGGGTTTTCAAGGCGGCTACATTCGTTTAAGAGCCAATTATTAGCAAGGTCATCAAACGTCTTAAGCGGATTTTGTTTCTCGTTTAAATTATCGGCATGAGGGTCTAAACCTTGCCTGAATTTCAATCTAAGTTCAGCGGCGCGATCCCGTGCTTGAGCTAGGGTAACTTCGTCTGCGGCGTTACCATATCTGCCAATAGTAATGAGCTTTTGTTTCTCTCCTGTGCGTTTTATAAAAACGAAAAACGGAGTAAGTTGCTGGGTGATCCTAATGTATAAATTTTTCTCAATGCGCTTTCTGCTGGCTTTGCCTTTTGCTACTTCTGCTCTTACAAATTTTCTTAACTCACTATCCTTCATATGTCTTATCCTAAAAGTGGACAGAAAGCTCAATTTATCAAAAACTCGCTAAAATCAAAACTTTTCTGTCAACTTTTAAATGCAACATTGTGCAACAGTTTTTTCATAATGTTACAAGTATGGATGGATAAATTCATGTTTTTAAAGTGAAATAATGCAATGTGCAAGATTGTGGAATGTTACTCAATATTCTGAATTTGCTCGCGCATCTGCTCAATCAGGACTTTAAGTTCAACCGCCGATTGTGTGATGTCGGTGCTGATAGACTTTGAGCCTAACGTGTTTGATTCGCGGTTAAACTCCTGCATCATGAAATCAAGACGGCGGCCTACTGCTCCACCCTTTTTAAGGATATTACGGGTTTCCTTAACGTGAGCATTCAGACGGTCTAACTCTTCTGCCACGTCTACTTTTTGCGCCAGCATGATCATTTCTTGTTCAAAACGGCCTGCATCAAGTTCAACCTTTGCTTCTTCAAAGCGGGTTTGCACTTTTTCTCGCTGCCACACCATGATTTCAGGCATACGCGCGGCTACTTTTTCAGCTTCCACTTCTATAGCGTCAAGGCGCTGCGTAATCATACCTTTAAGGGCTTCACCTTCGGTAGCGCGGGCACTGATAAAATCGTTAACAGCTTGGTCGAACGCGGCCATTACGTCAGCGTGGATGGCGTCCATATCGGCTTCTTCCGCTGCAATTACCCCAGGCCAGCGCAAAACGTCTAGTGGGTTAACCCCCGTGGATTGGCCATGGGATTGCACCCAGTCAGCGGCGTGAAGCACTTGTTTCGCCAACTCTTCGTTTAAGCTTAGCTTGGTTACAGCAGCATCGTTCGCGGTAAAACGTAGCGCACATTCCACCTTACCTCGCGCCAGCTTCTTGCGGAAACGTTCACGTAAAACTGGTTCCAATGACCGGAATTGTTCCGGAAGGCGAAAGTAGGTTTCTAAAAATCGTTGGTTGACCGAGCGTATT
>NZ_JAFLMX010000344.1:0-8410 GCF_017849675.1 Alteromonas sp. AO-Serp | reverse complement strand
ATCTCGACGGGTGAGCGGCGGTTGTTTTCGGCCGGTCTCTCCTGCCCCTACACCTTTCACAGAGCGCAGTAGCGACATAATATCGCCGTGAGTATCGACATAGTTCTTAGTAATCACCCGTTGCAAAGAAAGGCCCGACTGCTTGAAGCCATTTATCCATTGTGCGGTTGTCGGCATATAAGTTTCGGCTTGCGGAAGCTGCGCTACTTTGCGCGCCGTTTTAAGTTCACTAAATGACCCCGCCACCATAATGGCCAGTTCGGCAAGACCACCGTTTTTAAGCACTCGCGCTATCTCATTGGCAACAAGCCCAGTATCACTGACCCACTGAAGCGCCATAGATGAAAATACGGTTGAAAATTGGCTATCAGAGAAAGGCAAATCAACAGCACTACCTTCTACGAAAATGGGGTCAGAGTACATTTTTCTGGCCTGCGCCAACATGCCCTCGGCAATGTCTACGCCAGTTGCAGCTGCACCTTTATTTGCAAGGGTTTGGGTATGAATGCCAGTACCACAGCCGATATCAAGAGCCTTACCCTGTAAGGCTATAGGTAAGTTCTTTATTGCCTGCTTGGCAATAATGCGCTGAACACTTGCAATACTGTTGTACTGCGCAGCCGCTTTTGAAAAGCGATGTGCCACGTCCTGCTCATTAATTGTTGAAGCAGTATCATCGCGTTCAGCTTTTGCAGCGCCTTTAGTTGTTATAGAGCCTTCGGCTGTAATATAGCCCTCAGTTTTTGCCTTCTCCTCGGCATTCAAATGTGCCGCAGCTTTGGAAGAGCAATCAGAAGGGTAAGCAGTTTTAACTGTGAGAGTCCCTTTAGCGTTCGTCGCTCTCTCAGATTCAAAAGATGTCTCGGACGAAAAAGCCCCGTTTGCCTTAAAAGCCGCCTGCGCCGCGTCACGCGACAGCTTACCGTCGAAGAGACTTCTCGATTCTGCCGACATAGCAGCTTTTACAGCGGGACTTAGTGACATCGTTACATCTCTTTTTTACTTACAGAGTCAGGAGCATTCACAGCGCTGTCTGATTCTTTTTCTACTGAAGTCTCACTTAACGCCGAGTTATTAAGTGAAAGCTCTAGGGCATCAAGCAATACGTCAATATCTTGTGATGTATGATTTGACGTAACCGTTATGCGCAGCCTGTCTTGGTTTTTCGGTACAGTAGGCTGTCTGATAGCCGTTGCCCAAATGCCGCGCTGCTTTAGCCCGTCACTTAGCGCTATCGCGCGCTCCGGGCTACCAACAATAATGGGCTGAATCGCGCTTTGCGATTGCCCCAAGGTGATTTCAATTGATGCGTCGCCTTTCTCGCTTGTATTAAGTGTCTGTCCAAAGCGTTTTTGAAACGACTCTCTGAAATAGGTGATATTGGTTTGTAGCGTCTCGCGGCGGGCAGTATCACTGGCGATATGTGTAAGAGAGTACAAGGTCGCCACCGCTTGTGCTGGTGGCATGGCAGTGGAATACACGTAGTGTTTAGAAAAATTCACCAGATAATCAATTAGGGTTTGGCTTCCCGCAATAAAGGCTCCGGCCGTGCCCACTGCTTTGCCAAATGTTCCCATAACAATAGGCGCTTGTTGCTGGCTTAAGTTTAGTGCTTCTGCTGTGCCGAAGCCGTTTTCACCCAATACACCCATACCGTGTGCATCGTCTAACATGAACCATGCATTATATTTAGCGGCCAGTTCAGCGATACCTTCACAAGGCGCTACGTCACCGTCCATACTAAACACACCTTCACTGGCAATCAGAATGTCTTGCTGGTTTGCATCAGAATTACCAACCACATCGGGCACCTGGCTTTGACAAACGTTTGATAGCATGCTCTCTAAATGACTTAGATCGTTATGCTTGAAACGGCGAAGCTTAGCACTGTCAGATACACATTGCGCACCCTCTAAAAACGAAGCGTGCATGAGCTTGTCGGCAATAATATGACCCGCACTCGCGCTTTTATTAGGGTGAGACATGTGAGGAAAAAGTGCCATGCACAGTGCCTGATTGGCGGCAAAGCCAGAGTTAAACAACAGCGCAGCTTCTCGGTTTAACCCATCGGCAATGTAGGCTTCTAGCGCCAAATGAGCCTGTGTGTGCCCAGTTACCAAAGGCGATGCACCACTGCCACCACCAAATTGCGCTAGCCCCTCAACCCAACTTTGCAATACACCCCCATGCTGGCGCATGCCTAGGTAGTCATTGCTTGAAAAATTAAGGTAGTGCTCACCGTTAATACAAATAATGCTGTCTTTTTCGTATTGCTGGCAGTGGCGCTGGCGCAGCAAGCCTTGCTCGGCACGCGCGCTCAGCGAATCGTCTAACCAGTGAAAGGCCATTACACCTCCGTTAAATGCTGTTTCTTTGGCGCTACCTTAGGCTTGGTTGCATCAATAAACAAGTCGTTACTGTCGTCGGCTTGTTCTTGTTGCTGGGCAATTTCTTCTTCCAACACTTGTTGATGTGCTTCGTCTGAGTAATCCCTTGTACGCTCAGTATTAATACCAAGCTTTTTGAACAGCATAACATCTTCATGGGTATCTGGGTTTGACGTAGTTAACAGCTTGCAGCCATAGAAAATAGAATTCGCGCCTGCCATAAAACAAAGCGCCTGCATTTGTTCGTTCATCGCTTCGCGGCCTGCCGACAAGCGCACATGTGACTTGGGCATCATGATACGAGCCACGGCAATAGTGCGGATAAACTCAAAATAGTCCAGGTCTTCTACGCTATCGAGTGGCGTACCTTTTACTTTAACCAACATGTTAATAGGCACACTTTGAGGCTGCTCAGGAAGGTTAGCTAATTGCACTAACATACTAGCCCGATCGCTCACCGTTTCTCCCATGCCCACAATCCCCCCAGAGCAAACGTTCATGCCTGCAGCACGCACGTTCTCTAAGGTATTCAATCGGTCTTGGTAAGTACGGGTCGTGATAATATCGCCGTAGTATTCCGGAGAGGTATCAAGGTTGTGATTATAATAATCAAGGCCCGCTTGCTTTAATGCCACAGCTTGATCCCGGGTCAACATACCCAGCGTCATGCAGGTTTCTAAGCCTAAGCTTTTCACCTCTTCAACCATTTTCAAAATGTAAGGCATGTCTCTGTCGCGTGGATTTCGCCAAGCAGCTCCCATACAAAAACGGGTTGAGCCTACTTGCTTTGCCTCTTTCGCACGCTGGATAACCTTTTCAATTTCTAGCAGGCGCTCTTTTTCTAGGCCCGTATCATAACGGGCACTTTGTGGACAGTACTTGCAGTCTTCAGGACATGCACCGGTTTTAATCGACAAAAGCGTGCTAACCTGCACTTCATTCGGATTAAAATGCTGTCTATGCACCACTTGGGCATTAAACAGTAAATCGTTAAATGGCATGGCAAACAAAGCTTCGACTTCGGCTTTGGTCCAATCGTTTCGAATAGTTGTCGTTTGCGCAGAATGCGCACTAGCCAGCGTCATTGACTGTCCTTTACTAATTATTATTGCTGGCTTAGTCTATGCCCCAATATCGAGTTGTCAACTCTGACCAATTTCAAACCTTTACCAATGGTTAATTTGTGAACAGTATAGAATTTGATAAACAACACATTTGGCACCCCTATACCTCAGCGGTTAATCCCCTTCCCTGCTATGAAGTAGTTGGTGCAAAAGGCGCTGAACTTACCTTGGCCACAAGTGAAGTATTAGTAGACGGCATGTCTAGCTGGTGGGCTGCTATTCACGGCTACAACCATCCTGTACTCAACGATGCTGCGCACAAGCAAATTGACGCATTTTCTCACGTTATGTTTGGCGGTATTACCCACCAGCCGGCGGTAGATTTGTGTAAATCGTTACTTAACATGGTGCCGGCAGGTTTAGAGCGTGTATTTTTAGCAGACTCTGGCTCAGTGTCTGTTGAAGTTGCGATAAAGATGGCGATTCAGTATTGGGCATGCCAAGGGCGCACAGAGAAGTCGCGCATTGTCGCGCCGCGCAATGGCTACCACGGCGACACGTTCGCTGCAATGAGCGTGTGCGATCCCATTAACGGTATGCATAGTTTATTTGAGGGTGTACTGAGCAAGCAGATTTTTGCGCCCGCCCCTCAAACTCGCTTTGGGCAAACGTTTAGCGAAGATGACATTCTTCCGCTTGAAGAGATTTTTGAAAAACATCACCACACCATGGCTGCCCTCATCTTAGAACCCGTTGTTCAAGGTGCGGGAGGCATGCGTATTTATCACCCCGAATACTTAAAGCGCTGCCGCCAGCTTTGCGATACCTACGACGTGCTTCTAATTTGCGATGAAATTGCTACTGGCTTTGGCCGTACAGGCAAACTCTTTGCTTGCGAGCATGCAGGCATTTCGCCTGACATTATGTGTTTGGGTAAAGCGATTACCGGCGGTTATATGACCCTTGCCGCGACCATGTGTACCGAAGATGTGGCATTAGGAGTTTGCCAAGGTGAGCCGGGCGTTTTTATGCACGGTCCAACCTACATGGGAAACCCGTTAGCTTGTACAGTGGCCAATGCTAGTCTATCGCTCATCAACCAAAACCATTGGCAGCAACAAGTTCCTGCCATTGAGAAACAATTACAAAGCGAATTGGCAAAATGTGCAGACTTACCGCGAGTTACCGACGTAAGGGTGTTAGGTGCTATAGGGGTAGTCGAGACGGCAAATCCAGTCAACGTAGCCGAAATTCAACGCCATTTTGTGAAACAAGGCGTGTGGATACGTCCATTTGGGAAGTTGGTATACATTATGCCTCCGTACATCATATCTTCCGAGCAATTAAGTAGGTTGACCCACGCCATTTACACAGCCTTGAAATAACAAGAGAGGTTGTTAGGCTATTTACTTACTTTTTGTCCATACAAGAGATTTAACATCGAATCGCCTGTTTATTGAAAGTGAAAACCTCTTTATGCAACGTGCATATATCGAATATTAAACGGGTACTTAATAGTGAGTCTTTATAGCGAGTTTTAAATGATAGTGCGTGTTTTAGATAAAGTTGTATTTGCAGTTTTGTTTATCATCACACTACAAGTCCCCATTTTGGCGGATCACTATCGCCAATACCTTAATGGTTATTACGACGCCTTGCGTGATGAAGTTTCTAGTTCTTCAGTATTGGCAAAACAGCATGGCTTCTCTTCTGTTGAAGCCATGCTTGATAGCTTACAGAAAAACAGCGAACCCGTTGTGCGCGAAAACGCGTCCATGAAAGCTGCTCGCTTTGCGCAGATCACTACTTTAGAACAAGGTATGAGAAAGCTAGAACACGGCCATTATTTTGAAAAGCTCGTGTTTATGGCCTCACCTTCTCAATATGAAACGCTTAAACGCGTGCTCGATAATTTCAGTCCGTCTGTGCCGCTAACACCTTCCTCAATAGTATTTAGTTTAGTTACCGCTATATTACTTAACCTGTTAATTTGGACACCGCATTTCTGCTACTGTCAGGTTAAGAAATTAAAAGACAGGCCGAAGCGTTACTCTTACAGGTAGTGCCCACAAAGCGCCTGACTTGATAGCTCCTGTAAGGATCCCCCTATCAGAGTCCCCCTGTAGAAATATGAAACTGTGCCTGCTTTAGCGCATATCTCTCTCGCATTTCAATGAGCGGGCACTCGCCTAAACCGCCCCTATAGTTCCTCGCTCTAGCAGCGTCTTTAACATCAAATTCCCCTTGTACGAGCATCAGGAAGTTGCTTCATAAGAGTTGGCATTCTTGATGCAACACTAATTGTGAGAGTTGTGTTGAAGGATTGCTGGCTTTAAGAAACAACTATCAAGAATAAAAGATAAACGCTTGATAAACAGCAGCTTAAACACAAAGAGTTATACAGGAGATATTTATATGCCAACAGATGCACAATTATTAATCGGGAAAGTGTTGCAAATAAAAGACAAAATTATTGCAAAACGCCACTGTATTCCAAGCGACCTAAAAGCGGAGTGGAATACGCTAGATGAGCAAACAGCGTGTTTTGAAAGTGAGGCGCTTTATAGAACTGCTGTGAAAGGCCAGGAAATGAATAAGCACATCGAATATAAAGGTTCGGTAAAAGAGCTTTCTCAACTGGTGAAGCAGCTTAAAACTTTAAATAAAAAGGTTAACGTTACACAAGTCCGTCATTAAGGCCTCAAGCATTCGTCGTGCCTAAGGCCTAAGCCAAAATTTGTGTTACTTTTTCTTTTTAAGGAGTACTAATGTTCTTACTTTACGCGTGCCATAGCTGGCAAGTCGTAGAAAGTCTTCGCGGGCAACCGGAATGTGCTGATACTCAACAGGCTGCCCCTCACTTGCATCAGGATCGTGCAGATAATAGCAGTGAGAATCGCAGCTTGTAATTGCTACCCAGTGCGGTACCTTTTTCTTATCAAAAGCGTAGGTACTGATTAGGCACAGAACCGCACCGCCGGCTTTGAGGGTTTGGTCAATAACATCCACCCGCCAGTCAGAGATTTCGACAGAAATGCCTTTTTTGCGTGCTTCTGCCATAAATTGTTGTTCAACATTTTCGACAATCTCTTTCTTGTTAGCATCTCTTACACCATCAACAAAGAGCGGGACGTCTCGATTAATCACCACTTTTGCTGCATAACCTTCGTTTACCGCAGCAAGCGCTAACCCCACCGGATGACAACCACCGTGACCTGACATCATGAATATCGTGGTAGCAGTACGCCACAACGACAGTTCTTTTTCCTGTGTCATTTCATAGCGATTGTTTAACGCACACATTGCCATCATCAGTGCCGATGGACCACAGGTAAAATCTGTCGTTTGCTGGTACCACGGATAAATTTCTGGTTTAACCGACTTACTGGGCACCAATACTTTTTGCATACGCAGAGCATCAGTGTGATCGTCATAGTAATCGGTATACATACCGAACTGACTAAAACCTAACTTTTTATACAGAGCAATGGCGCCAGCATTACCTACTGCTACTTCCAGGCGCATAAATCGCTTTCCCCGCAAAAGCGCCCGCTCCCCCAAGCTGTTTATTAGCTTTTCAGCAACGCCAAGCCCACGTGCTTCTGGCAATACCGCAATAGAATACAGTCTAGTAAGCTGCGTTCCACGACGAAGCAGCAACAACCCATAGCCCACGATGCTGTTCACACCTTGCTTGTTCTTGTCGTGCTTCGCATTCTCACTCGAAGGCTCACGTTCGGCTACAATAAGCTCTGCATGCTGTGCATCAATGTAAAATTTAAACCGGCTTTTGCTTAGCCTGTCGGTGGTAAAACAGGTTTGCTCGATATGCTGCAGCGAAGCAAGATCTTGTAATGTCGCCACACGCAGCACTACATTTGATTGCGTGGAAGGCGCAACGACATCTTTTGTCGGTTCACCAATCGACGCGCCCTCTGTTAGGTCATGTACGCTATTTACGCTTTTCAGTGGACTTGCACTATTCACTTCAGTTACTCGCTCAGCCGATGTAATCATCGCCCTCTCTGCTCCAACCTGTCAGCAAATTCCTGCATAATTAATTCGTACAGTTCTTTGCCTAAATATTTATCTTCGACGCCCGAGTCGATGCTTGGGTTGTCGTTTACTTCAATAACATAAACCGCATTACCGGTTTGCTTGATATCTACACCATACAAGCCATCACCCACCGCTTTAGCGGCCTTGATAGCGGCTTGTAGTACCGGCTTAGGTACTTCAAACGTTGGCATTGTGGCAAATCCACCCGAAGAGAATCGATCTCCCTGATGGTTGTAAATCTGCCAATGGTTGCGCACCATAAAGTACTGACAAGCATAGATAGGTTTGCCACCTAAAACACCAATTCGCCAGTCGAACTCAGTAAAAATATATTCCTGAACAAGAACAAGTGCTGATTCAGCCAACATCTGTTCTAAACGCGTTTTCAGCGCTTCTTTATTTTCAGCTTTGTGCACACCGCGCGAAAACGAGCTTTCAGGCAGCTTTAATACCAACGGCAAACCAAAGTCAGCAATTAACTTATCGCATACTTCATCGGTAGCGCTCGATACAAAGGTCGCTTTTGGCGCAGGCACTTTCTGATAGGCAAACGCATCCTGCAAGTACACCTTATTACAACAGCGCAATATTGACTGCGTATCGTCCATTACCACAATGCCTTCTCGCTCAGCGGCGCGTGCTAGTCGATAGGTATGATGGTCAATCGCTGTCGTTTCACGAATGAACAATGCATCATAGTGTCCCAATTCTTCTTGCGACAGGCGGCTCACCACATCAGCACGAAAGCCCACTTTTTCAGCTGCTTTCACAAAGTTTTTAATGGCGCGTTCATCACTAGGAGGTGTGCTCTCTTCTGGATTAACCAAGATAGCCATATCCCAACGTGTGCGTTTGCTCGTTTTACCGGCTTTCCATTGTATTTTTGTGTGCGCTTCTAAT
>NZ_JAFLMX010000087.1:0-1927 GCF_017849675.1 Alteromonas sp. AO-Serp | reverse complement strand
TGTAGAACCACTATACCTGCGGTAACACGCCGCGATTACGAACATTTTAACTCTCGCTGAGTGGGTAATGATCTATGCGGATTGGTATAATGATACTTCGTGTGACGACAAAAGCGGCAATGATGCTTTTCATGGTTAGTGAAAGAAATGAAAGGGTGCGTCTTTTTAAAGTAAGGCTGCGCGGCCAGTTTATAGAAACGCTGTACTAAAACACTGTAATCACAAAGATTATATTCATAACTACTGTATTAATAGCACAGCGCACTTTTCGTATAGTGGGCGCGTTACATTCGCAAGCTTAATTAGAACAAGGCGAGGGCAATCAACCAGATGCCGTAGATAACAATATAAGGTGCACTTGCAATTAATGCCGCTTTTTTAAGAGAAAAGGCGGTCCATTGAGTAATGCCTACGGTGGCTAAATAAATGCCCCAGAATAGCTCTACCCTTAACGCCTGGCCGAAAGCGTACCAAGGCGAGTCCATCGGGATATTCGCAATATACCCAAGGGACGCTGGCGATAAAATTGATGGCGCTACTTGATGGTCGCCTGCGAACAACAGCAAAGCAACACCCACCAAACCAGTAAGCACATAAGGCATTGAAAGCCACCAAGCGAAACCATACCAGTCAGTAAAGCCATACACATGGCTGTCGTCAGAACGGGTCATTAAATTCACGTACACGGCGTAAATGGCGTTTACGATAATAGGAATAAAAAAGGCACCTATAACCGATGACCAAAGCAAAGCATCCCTGGTGAAGAAGGCCTTCATTTGCTCTTCTTCTGCCGGACTCATATCCCCTTGCGCGGCAATATTCATCTGAGCGAACCATTCAATGTCAACGAAGTTTACATACAAGTACTGGGAAACAAGCGAAATTGCCATGATCAAAATAAATGGCATCCAGCTCCAATTGTTGTTTTCACCTATCGCTTTGAATACGCCATTAGGTTTGAAGAAGATGTCGTTACACGCTTGGAAGGGGTTCGTTACATTGTGCATCCCTTGCTCCTATTTTGTTTATAATTATTACTGGGCTTTGTGTAAAGCCATGACTGGTTGTTGATTAACCAACTTGCAGACATTAAATGGAGCTATAGATTACTCTTGGCTAAGAGTGTTGTACAGCACAACATATTGATATTTGTAAGAGAAAGTGAATGTGCGGTTCCCACATCAAAGTACGGGAAAATAAGTAAGGGAAGCGTTCACTTCCCTTTACTTGAGGTAGTCGATTTTGGCTCTACATTTTGTAGTAGCCAGAGTAATGATTTAGCACGCCTTTTCTACGCATTATAGGTAGGTAACATTAAGTAATGTTAGAACAATCGTACTGTACAATATTGAAATGGGTAACCCCATCTTTATAAAGTGGGCAAACTTATAGTTCGCTGCGTTATAAACGAGTAAATTGGTTTGATATCCGAATGGCGAGATAAAGCTGGCACTTGCCGCAAATGCTACTGCTAATGCGAAAGGCATCAGTGGGGCACCGATGATCTGCACTAAGCCATAAGCAAACGGAAACATTAATGCCGCCGCTGCATTATTAGTTACAAATTCTGTAAGAGCGAGTGTAAGCAAATAAATCACCACCAAAGCCACAAACCAGTTGGTACCCGACAACACCGGCATGAGTGCTTCTGTTGTCGTACTAATAACCCCTGAATTTTCTAACGCAGTGGCTAAGCTTAATGCGCCAACGATCACAATAATCAGATTCAAAGGTAAGTTACGCTTCATTTCACCGTTAGTTGTTACTTTAACGCCAATAAGCACGGCAGCTAAAAATAACAAGCCAATAGCTAATGAAATGACATCGGCCGCAGCTAACAAAACCGTAGTGAGAAAACCACCTAGCGTTATCCATTCTTGCCTGTTCGTTAAAGGTCGGGCAATTTTCTGCTCTGACAAAATAAAAA